>CAKZQV010000060.1 GCA_937141895.1 uncultured Verrucomicrobiota bacterium | reverse complement strand
GCCGCCGGTCGATTGCGGATTATTGGGTGGAACATTCCGGGAGTATCTGCTGAAATCTGAGGAAATTGTTGAGGGCATTGTGACGTTGGATGACCTCAAGGCGGCAGATGAAGTTTGGTTGGTCAATTCCGTGAGGAAGTGGCAGAACGCAGTATTGGAGGTTTAAGATGAAGGTAATTATTGATTTAACGATTGTGCCGATTGGTGTTGGTGTTTCCCTATCCAAATATGTGGCGGCCTGTGAAGAAATTCTGAATCAGACCGATCTGAAAACGGCACTGCATGCGAACGGAACCAATATTGAGGGCGAGTGGGACGAGGTTTTTGCCGCGGTGAAAGCCTGCCATGAAAAAGTGCATGAAATGGGTGCACCGCGCATTCATACCAATATCAAGCTGGGCACGCGCATAGATAAGACGCAGTCGCTGGAAGATAAGGTCAACAGTGTTGAAGCGAAGCTGAACCGCTAGCGCTGAAGGATTGTATGCTGGAACAATGGTTTTCTACCTTTGTCTTTTTCTTTGCCGTTATTGATCCAATTGGCACGGTGCCGGTTTTTCTGGCGGTGACGAAAAAACATGATGAATTGGAAAAACGTAAAATCGCCTATAAGGCGGTACTGATTTCGGCGGGTGTTCTGTTGTTTTTTGTGATTGCCGGAGAGTTGATTCTGACGGCGATCAATATTCCGCTTTCGGCCTTTCAGATTGCGGGCGGTATCGTTCTTTTTCTTTTCGCGCTAAGTATGATTTTTGGGGAAGCAAAGCCAGATGAAGAAATCCGGTTGGTGAGTAGCAGTACGGAAACCGCTATTTTTCCTCTGTCGGTGCCATCGATTGCCAGTCCCGGAGCCATGTTGGCGGCGGTTCTTCTTACGGAAAATCACCGCTACAATATTGGGGAGCAGGTGATGACCTCGTTCATTATGCTTGTAGTGATCGGCGTGACGCTGTTGGCCCTTCTGGCCGCAAGCCGTATTCAGAAATGGATCGGGCAAAGCGGTGCAAGCATCATCAGCCGAATCATGGGGTTGATCCTGTCCTCCGTTGCGGTTTCGAATGTGCTCGCCGGAATTAAGGCATATTTCGCGCTTTAGTCCTGTGGCCTGCAGACCGGAATTCGCAACACGCAGATCAGGCCGGTGAGGCAGAGGGTGCTGCCGATGATTCGGATATAGAGATTATCTAGGCGGTATATGGCATAGCCGCCGAAGAGTAGAATCATCGAAACAGACAGCATTTTGGCCTTCAGCGGAATGCATCGGTTTTGATGCCAGTTCTTAATGATGGGCCCGAACAGGCGGTGCTCCATGAGCCAGCGATGGCATTTCTCGGAGGATTGGGCAAAGCACCAGGCGGCGAGCAGCAGCAGGGGAGTTGTGGGCAGCAGGGGGAGAAAGATGCCCAGGGTCGCCAAGGCCACCAGTGCGAATCCTGCAATCAGATAAAGGATTTTACTTTTTCCAACCATTGGAAAAACGTGCGGTATGGGGGCGGGGGAGTAAAGTGAATTGCTCTACCAAGAAATTAACTGGTTTTATGGAATGAAATTCATGATAGTATTAGCGTTCAGCATAGACTATGCGGGAGGCTAAAATGAACATTCGAAATCTAATCTTTGCTAGCGCGGCGGCCCTACTTTTGGCTTTTAGTTCTCATGCGAATAACCCGCTTTCGGTTCCCCTTGAAAGTGCCATCATACGGTATAACGGGATGTATTATGCCATGGCCGGTGATGCCAATGGCCAGATGCGGTCATCAGAAAATCTAGTGGATTGGAGTGAGCCGGTTCAGGTGCTGCCGGACACCGTGGACGGGCCTTATGAATTGCTCTACCGCAACGGCCTCTTCTATCTCTTTGTTCAGGGCAAAGGGTTTGCCACGTCGGACGCGCCAATGAAACCGTTTTCCGAAATTCGGCGCTTAAATTTGTCCGGTGAAGAAATTCGAATGCTCCCGGATGACAGCGGCATCCTCTTTTCGGTGAACCGCATTGGGGGAAGTAAGGGCGAGGGCGAGATCTGGTTGCAGCGTTATTCCAGACCCTGGTCGACCTATGGCCGCCCTGAGCAGTTGCTGGATGGTCGTCGGGGACAATGGGACTCGCTCGACAGTGCAGATCTGGGCCGGCCGGAGATTTTTGCGTATCGGGGAAATTATTATCTGCTCTATGCCGCCAACAATCCGAGTCCGCGGACCGGGTTGCGTGAGGTGGGGGTGGCGATGAATGAAGATCCGCTTGATTTCGATAATACGGATAAACGAACCGATCCGGTACTGAAGCGGAATGCCGACTGGCTATCCTATACCTATAAGGAAGTCTTGCCATCGGGCGAGTTTGGTTCGTGGCGTGGACGGTATACGACCGTTGAGCCGGAGGGGGACTGGACGGCGCCGGAGTATACCTATTCCAAATGGCGCACGGGCGATGCCGGGTTCGGGGCGCCGGATGAGGTCAATGGCGCTCAGTTGCATACCTGCCGAACCAAATGGGATGAGGGCGAAACGATTTGGGTTCGTCGCGAATTTGATTTACGAGAAGGCATTCCGAAAACACCCGTTTTGAATATCCGACACGAAGGAGCGGTGCAGGTTTTTGCGAATGGGAAAAAGGTGTACGAATCAGCGGCCCCTTCGCTTGCCTACAGCAATCATGATCTCACGGAAGCCTGCGCGGGCGTTTTCCGCGAGTTGGATAATGTGCTGGCGGTGCAGGTGCGCGTTCCCAAAGGGGCGGAATATCGGTTTATCGATTTCGGTCTGCTGGATGCTGGAGAGCAACCGGTGGAACCCACCGTGTATGGGTTGAATGCGCCGCGCTTGATTGAGGGGCCGAACGGATTTGAGAAATGGATGACTTATCAGGCCTGGTGGAATGCCAGGCCCGGCCGGGGAATGGACCGCGCCTTTTTTTATGATAAGGAACTCGTGGTTGACGGTCCGTCGACCGCCACTTCCCCGGGTTATCATCCACCAGCGGCTAAGCCGACATTCTTCGATGGTTTTTCTGAAGATGATCCCGCGAAGTGGGCGGAGCGGTGGACGGTAAATGAAGGGAAATGGTCGAGCGTGGATGGGGCC
>CAKZQV010000059.1 GCA_937141895.1 uncultured Verrucomicrobiota bacterium | reverse complement strand
TTTGATTAAACAGTGACCCAGGTTTTCGGCTTCAAAAATGTACGGCTGTTCAGCAATTTGTGGGAAAGCATAGTCAGGATGGGAGTAGGCGAAGCCGGCTATACTGTTTAGCAATTCCAATTGGCTGATACTATCAAACCAGCGACTAATGTCGCTTTTCAGGTCAATTTTCCAGCGGTCGGCACGGAGCAGCCAGTATACATCTAGCAGCAGTACGACATTGAAAATGTGGTAAAACAAGTTTCCCCGGGCATTGAAATTATCCAGGATATGCTCCAGCTTACTGATCTCTTTGGAAGCCTGCGTGCCTTCATGAGAAAAGTAAGATTTGAGTTGCTGTAGCCTTTCGTACTGAAAATCTTTTTGCTCCACACTCGTGATCATGGCATTGTAGGCCTGCAGGGCACTGATGCCGGGGATGACGCGAAACGGAATGTTGAGTTCTTCCAGCGCTTCCGTTTCTTCGGCCAAACGGCCAAAGATGCCCGGATCGCCCCCTTTCAGTCGGACCACGCGTTTGCTCTGGCGTACACATTCACAGATCAGTTTGGTGGTTTCGTGCTGCTGTTTGCTGTGTGCGCCACAGCGTTTGCCCACATCAATGGCCTGTGCGCTGTAGGGCAGTTCATCGAGCAGGGATTTATCGATCAGTGAGTCGTAGAGGCAGATGTCGGCCGTTTTCAGTGCTCGCAGGGTGGCAATGGTACAGAGTTCCTTATTACTCACGCCGGCGCCGGCAAAGGTGACGGCGTGCATGAAGAGGGAGCGCAGGGCCATGATCCGTTCATCGCCCTTACGGAATGTGATGGCGAGGTAGCCCTGGGCTTCGGGAACGTCGAGTTCTTCGAGCGGAATCCATTCGGTGATACGTTCTTCGAGACCTAAACGGAAAAGGGCTGCGGCGGCCATAATGACGATGTCGTAGTCGCCGCTGTCGACCTGATCCATGCGTTCTTCCATATTTCCGCGAATGGTTTTCTGCACGCCGTTCGGGAAGCGATTGCTGCAGTATTGCTCGCGCCGTTCGGAGCTGACACCGATGATCGGGTTATCCGGAAGGTCCTCCACTTTCCGACCTTTGGAAAGTACGAGTACATCACGCGGTTCCGCACGCCAGGGAAGCCAGAACCAGTCGAGGTCATCGGGCTGGGGATAGGGCAGGTCTTTGGCACTGTGAACCGCAAAATCGACTTCGCCGTTGCGCAGGGCGGCATCGAGTTCGCGGGTGAAAAAGTCATCCGCCGCTTCGCGCAGGTCGGTGGTCCGGTCCGTGTCGCCGACGGAATGGATTGGCAGCATATCGAAGGAGATCCCTTCGAGCATTTTTTCGATGCGGTCGAGTGCGCCGCGGGTTTGCGTCAGGGCCAGATTACTCGGCCGGGTTCCCGCCCTTAAAACTGTTTGCGATTTTGTCATAGAGGTCTCGGTTCGCCTTTGCGATCTGTTTGCTGCGGGTCATGATTTCATCCATATCGGTGAGTTCCCGACGATACCAGTATTTCAGTCCGTCGAGGTCAACGACCGTGACGTCGGACGAAAGATCGTCGAGTTCCGGATCGATATTGCGCGGCATGCCGAGGTCGATGACAATGACGGGGCGCTCCTGGTTGAAGAATGGGGCGTGTGCCATGTGCAGGATGTGGCCCGGGGCATCGGTGGCGCTGACGATGATATCGGCGTCGGTGATGCGGTTTTTCATGTCGTTGAAGGAGCAGAGCTCCACTTTGTCGGCCAGGGCTTCCGGGATCTGGGGTTTATTGACGTGATAGCACCAGATGATTTTTCCAACCGCTGGAAGGCTGTCGATGACGAAGCCTTTGCCGATCATGCCAGCCCCAAGCATCATGACGGTGGATTGCTGTAGATTCTTGCCGTGAGCCTCGAGATATTTGATCGCGAGGTCTTCAATCTCATAGTTGTGGAGCAGGGGGGCGACTTCGTTTTTGATGGCTTTGGACACGTAGAGGGATGAAGAGATCCATTCCTGCATCATGTTGCCTGCCCAGCTACGTTGTTTGGCCAGTTCCAAGGCATCTTTCATCTGAGCGGTGATGTGGTTTTCGCCGGGGGTTTGGGAGAGCATACCGGCGGTCGTCAGGCAGAGGTGTTCAAAGGCCTTCCATCCATTTTTGATGTAGAACTTGTCTTCCTTGAGGTTGGTGAATCCCATGATGTGCCGGAGGATGCCGTTTTCTGCGGTTTCCGTGGAGACCACGGCAATAATTTCGACCCGGTTGCAGGTGTTGAGTACCATGAATTCATGGATCCCCCAAAGCTGCATAATCATGAATCCGGCCCGTTCGAAGCGGTGTCCGGTCAGGTGGAACGGTTCGCGCTCCTCAACATTGAGGTGGTTGTGATCGGTGCCGACTACGACGAGGTGGCCCGCATCCATCATTTTCAAATGTCGTGAAATGCTGTTTTTCACCATTTTCGACTGACGACAGTCATTGCCGCCGGAAGAGACGGAAACCATCAGTTTGTCGTGGCGGGTAATGGCGGGGGTGGTGAAATCGCTCTGCGACCAGTTCCCATCAACACAACAGCACAGTACGTTGTGCATGCGGGCGGCATCGAGTATGCATTTATTTGCGCCGCGGCTATTGGTGGCGGCATAAACTAGGGCCATGCCGATAACGTCTTCGTCCTCGAAGCTCCGGGCAATGTGCTTGATCCGCCCGGTTTGAACGAGCGCTTGGACATCGTCATTGATCTCGGGACTGACGACGGTGAGCTCGGGCTCGGTGTCGAGCAGAAGCAGCATTTTTCGGTAGGCAACCTTTCCGCCGCCGACCACCAGGCAGGGGCGGCCGTTGAGGAACAGGTTGATGTGAACACCTTTATGTGATTGATCGCTATTTGTCATGATTTGTAATTAGGAAACCAGTAGAGCAAAGCCCGTATTATTTGGCTACCTGTTTTCCTTCAAAACGCGGAAAGATAGGCAAGCCGTGTCCGGAATGCAAGGGGGATAGGCGTTAAACGTTATAATATTAATCGACATTGAACGATTATGGTTTGTATCTTGTCGGTCTTTTAATCGGGAGAAAATGATGAAGAAAACACTATTCTTACTGCCAGTCGCTGTTCTGCTCGCCTCCTGCGGCGGGGAAAAAGTTGAAACCTATCAGGTGCCGAAAGAAAAGCCCTCGGCAAATGATACGCAGATGCAGAAACGCTCCTCATCGCCCAAAATGGCCGTTACACCATCCCGTTCCGCTGGTTTTATTGCCGACCTTCCGGAGGGCTGGAAAGAAGTTCCTTCGAGCTCCGCCATGCGGAAAGTCAGTTACGGCATTGAAGGAACCGGTATCGATGCCTATTTCATTACCCTCTCGATGGGTGACGTGCTGAGCAATGTCAACCGCTGGCGCGGTCAGGTGGGTCTGCCGAATGCTTCATTGGCTGACGTTGAGAAGGATATGAAGGTGTTCTCCATCAATGGGCATGAATGCAAATATTTTGAAATCTACAACGAAGACGGGGGTACGGGTATTATTGCCGGCATCATCGATCTGGCGCCGAACTACTGGTATTTTACCGGAAAAGGATCGGTTGAAGAGCTGAAAGCCCATACCGGGGATATGCAGACCTTCCTGAAATCCATGAAATTTGAAGGCCATAACCACTAAGTGAAATGGGCAGAATGATTTTAAGGCAGAATCATTTTACAGGTGCCTGACCGTGACCATTCTGCCGAACAAGGTCTGGAAACATAGCTGATGTTGAACAAAATCTTTGATTTATTGCAGTCCCTTAAGCTGACCGTCTGGTTGCTGGCGCTGAGCATGGTGCTCGTTTTTGCCGGTACCATGGCTCAGGTTGATAAAGGTATTTGGAATGTGATGGATCAGTATTTCCGCTGCTACATCGCCATGATTGAGCTGCCCGTCTTTTTCCCGCGCGATCTAAATATTCCGAACATAGGAATCACATATCGAGGTGTGACCGGTATTCCATTTCCCGGCGGCTTCCTGATTGGCTGGTTGCTGACGGTTAACCTGATCGCAGTCCATTCCCAAACGTTCAAGGTTTTAGCCAGGGGTGGACGTCGTGTCGTGGGCCTTGCTGTATTTGCTTTGGGCGTGCTCGTCGTCATGGGCGTGATGTTGGGTTGGGGCACTGCTCCGGTGGCCGCCACAGAAGATGATGCGTTCTGGCGCGTATTCCTCCGCCTGGGCCGGGGTACGATCGCTGCGGTCGTTTTGTATGTTGCCTGCGTTTTTCTTTATCGTCAGCGCGCCGGCATGGTGCTGCTGCATGCCGGCATTCTCTTCCTGCTCATCGGAGAATTCTTTACTGCGATCTTTGCGGTGGAAGCCACGATGACTATCAAGGAGGGCGAAACCGTTAATTTCCTCGATCGCTCCCAGCAACTGGAACTTTCCTTTACGGACACGAGCAACCCGGACTATGACACGGTCACGGTCATTCCCGCCGGACTTTTGAAAGACGGAGCACTGATCTCCAACGAAAATCTTCCATTCGATGTAAAGGTTCATCATTTCATGGAAAACTCGACGCAGCCGCGTCCGCTGGAAAATGTGCCGGCAGATTTCAAAGCCAACTATCCGCAGTATGAAGGCTATGGTTCGCGTCTTTATATCGGTGAAGCGCGGCAGGTAAGCGGTGCAACAGGGGCGCGTAATGCACAGGCCGTGGATGTGGAACTGCTGGATCCAGAGACTGGAAACTCGCTCGGGCGCTATGTGCTCAGTCTATGGATGTATCCCAATTTTGTAAACCGTTCCTGGGATATGCCAACGAACTTTACAGTCGGCGACAGGAGCTATACAGCGTATTTCCGCTTTGGCCGCGAATATGCCCGGGCGCCGAGTGGTAACCCATACTCCATCACCCTGCAGGATTTTGTGCATGAAAAATATGAGGGTACGCAAACGCCAAAGGATTTTGCATCCAATATTCTCCTCGTCAACGAAGGCGACGATGTGGAACGCGAGCTCCGGATCTGGATGAACAATCCGTTGCGTTATGCGCGCCGGACCTTCTACCAGTCGGGTTATCTTCCCGATGACGGTGGCACCGTGCTGCAAGTGGTTCGCAATGACACGTGGATGATTCCATACCTCAGCTGCATGATCGTTTTTGTGGGCATGGCTGCCCAGTTTGTTCAGTCGTTCAATCGATATCTCAGGAGGGACGCCTGATGAAACGCATCGTAATCCAGGTTTTTGTTATTCTGTTCTGTTTCTGGTTTTTCCAACGCGGCGTGAAGCCGAAGGTGGAAACGCCGGACGAGTTTCAGTTGAATGCTTTTGCGCATCTGCCGGTAAAGTATGAGGGTCGTAAGAAGCCCTTCGATACACTTGCCCGGAACCTGCTGACCGTATTGTCCGGCAAACAAACCGCTAAAAATTCAGATGGCGAAAAAGTTGAAGCAGTTGAATGGCTGCTCGACAATATCGCCGGAACGACTAATGCGGCCGACTATCAGGTCATTCGCATCGAAAATATCGATCTACTCACCAGTCTGGGTCTGGAAGAACGTAAACGTTTTCGCTATTCCTACCGTGAGCTGGCTCCGGCCTTGGTAACGCTGGATCAGGCCGCGCGCTCCGCTTTTGCCAAAGAAGATCGCGATCGCGACCTCTACGACCGCCAGGTCATGAAGCTGGCTAATAAACTCTATGCGTTTCAGAACGTACTCAGTGCGTTCGAGGATCCGTCCGGAATTGCGCAGGATCAGCTGTTTGCAACCGCGCAACGCTACATGCAACTGGAAAACTATTCCATTCCGCTCGTCATTCCTCCAACGTCTGGGAATGAGCGGTGGCGCCCGTTAATGAGTGTGCTGCTGGCCTCTCATCCCGCCATGCAGGGGATTGCCGGGCACGACGTCAGTGTCGATCCGGCAGCCATTCATTTCGGCGTCATGCTCGCGGCCTACCGCGAGGGCAATATCAGCGTATTTAATCAGCAACTCTTTGAATATGGTTCTGTCGTTCAAACTGAAAATCCAGTTGCATTTGAAAAAGTATCGTTTGAGGTTTTCTATAACCGCCTCGGCGCCTTCATGAAATCAGCACAGCTTTATCTGTTACTCTTCGTTCTCAGCATGTTTGGGTGGCTTTTCCGTAAAGACGGGCTGATCTCCGCATCGCGCACCATCATGATCATTGCTTTCATACCTCACACCTGGGCCATCATCGCCCGAGTCTTCCTGTCGGGATATCCGCCGGTCACGAACCTCTATTCCTCAGCAATCTTTATCGGCTGGGCAGCTGTGGGTGCCGGTATTGTTCTTGAACTGGGCTTCCGCAAAAAAACGGCGGGTATCGGAAATCTGGTTGGTGGTATCGCGGGATTCAGCACATTGTTGGTTGCACACTTCCTCGCCGGTGACGGGGATACCATGCAACAGATGCGTGCCGTACTCGATACCCGCTTTTGGTTGGCGACCCATGTGATCACGATCACCCTCGGCTACATGGCGACCTTTGTTGCTGGTGCAATTGGTGTGTTCTACATTCTGGGCGGTCTATTTACCCGTCGTCTTGATGAAGAGACCGAAGAGGGTATGTATCGGATGATGTATGGAACCACCTGTTTTGCCCTGCTGTTGAGTTTTGTTGGTACCGTGCTCGGCGGTCTTTGGGCGGACGATTCCTGGGGACGCTTCTGGGGTTGGGATCCCAAAGAGAACGGCGCACTGCTGATCGTGATCTGGAATGCCATCATGCTCCACGCGAAATATGGCCAAATGGTAAAACATCGCGGGTTTGCGGTGATGGCGGTCTTTGGCAATGTGGTCACGGCCTGGTCATGGTTCGGCGTTAACCAGCTTTCGGTCGGCCTGCACTCCTACGGATTCACCGATTCTGCCAGTTTCTGGCTGATCATGTTCTGCCTTTCACAGGCAACCCTCTGCGCCGCCGGCCTTACTCCTTCCAAACGTTGGAAATCCGGCGCAACACAGGATTTTTTATAGGGGGAGGGTCGCCCAGCCTGATTGGGTGGGGTACCGCCTTCGGCTGTATCAATTTATTCGGCCGCTTTTAATCATCGCGTCCCTATTGAAATCAAACATTTGCGCCACCGGTCCGGCTCTGCGGATTTTAATTCCTGATTTATATCTGTTCCATACCCAAGTCAAAATTCCAGAGTCTTGGTAAGGCTCTCGCCTGGTGTGGGCGGGCTTCTTCGGAACGAAGAGCGCGCTAATTCTGCCATTTTACGCGCTCTTTTCTTCGCAAAGAAGCACGTACTACACCGCTTAAGGGCGAATCAGAACTTTTTTCAACAAACTAAAAATTCATACATCATAATGTATGAAATGTAATACTGGTTAAATAAATAGGCATAATATAATATTTCATACATTATGATGTATGAAAATAAGGGACATAAAGGCCCTTGCGTAATTCGTCCGAGCAATGGTTGTATTTTATGTGCCTATATGACACAGTTTGGCTATGAAACCGGGATTTTTTGAAAAGCTGGTCGATCGCCTGGATCATCTGGATAAGGGCAGTCTTCAAACCTATTTCCTTCGTCTGGCCCGTGAAAAGGGGCTGATGGAGACGATTTTCCAGGCATTGGAAGAGGGCATTATTGTGCTCGATTCCGACGCGCAGATTTCCTACGCCAACCGTGCGGCCGAGGGGATGCTGGGTTTTAAGCTGGAAAATGCCGTTGGTGACAAGATCGCGAAATATCTTAAGGATATCCATTGGGATCTGGTTCTTGATCTTGATGAGGAAGAGTGGAGCCAGCTGGTTCGGCGCGAAATTGAGATTACTTATCCACAGCATCGGTTTGTCGAATTTTACGTCGTTCCGCTGACGGCGGTGGATGAAAACGAGGAGGGGGCGGTCGTTATTTTCCGCGATGTGACCCGCGAACGACAGACGACGGCCGATTCGATTGAATCAGAGCGGTTGCATGCATTGAGCCTATTGGCTGCCGGTGTGGCGCATGAGATCGGAAATCCGCTCAATTCCATCAATATACATTTACAGCTTTTAGACCGTGAAATCGGATATCTGGAAAACGAAACCGCGCGAGATGAGCTGAAAGAACTGGTAGAGGTATCGCGGAAAGAGGTTGGGCGGCTCGATACTATTATTCGTCAGTTTCTTAAGGCCCTGCGCCCTTCGCTTCCAGAACGTAAGCCCCATAGGCTACAGACTTTGCTACAGGATACGCTTGAAGTCATTCAGCATGAGATTCGCGATCGGCGCATGCTGGTGGAAACGGATTTTGCGAAAGATGCTCCTGCGGTGATGGTGGATGATACGCAGGTGAAACAGGTCTTTTTCAATGTCATCAAGAATGCGCTTCAGGCGATGGCGGATGGCGGGATTCTGAAACTGGAATCGTATCTGACGGATCGCTATGTCGCGGTTACGGTTGAGGACAACGGCTCTGGAATTGACCCGGACAAACTCGGCGCAATTTATGAGCCTTATCATACAACGAAGGCGGAAGGAACAGGGCTTGGCATGATGATTGTGCAACGGATTATGCGTGACCATGGGGGCGAAATAGAAATCAACTCTGAGCCTGGCCGCGGTACGAGGCTCACCCTAAGGTTCCCGCGTGAAGACACGCGTATGAATTTATTGATTGCACCTGAGGATAACGAGTAATTCGTAATGCTTAACCGGAGTAAATATGAACTTTGCTGCCTGGGAAAAACAGTGCCGAGTGATATTCGAGCTGACGTGTTATGGACAATTAAAGCATATCGGCTCTCGCTATTTCTATCTGATATTACTTGGCTAGATATTGGTAAATTAGCTGGTGCTACAGGGATGAAATCCCTCTCTGATCAGCTGTACCGTTCTGTTGGGTCGATTTGCGCGAATATTGAAGAGGGTTATTCCAAATTTAGTACGAAGGACACGGCTCGTTTCTATGAATATGCATTAGGATCAGCTAGAGAATCTCGCGGCTGGTATTATAGAGCCCGTCACATTCTTGGAGTGGAAGTCACAGATCATCGAATGGCAATATTGACGGATATTATCAGGTTATTGTTAACCATGGTTCCTGATCAAAGGGGAGCTTCCATTAAAGAGGATTCGCCGGAATATTTAGTCCTTGAGATTACGGATATAGATGTTCCATTTAATTACTCGTTACTTAATACGGATTACGACTATGAGCAAACCCGCTGTGTTGATTGTTGATGATGAAAAAAGCGCGCGCGATGGATTGGTGCGCGCGTTGCGGCGTGACTACAAGGTGTTCGCTGCTGAAAATGGACACTCGGCTTTGGAGATCCTTTCCACCCAGCAAATTGATGTTTTGCTGAGTGATGTCCGCATGCCGGGTATAGACGGCATTACCTTGATGCAACGCGCGCTGGCCAATTATCCGGAACTGACCGTGATTATTCTTACGGCTTACGGGGATGTAGACATGGCCGTGGAAGCCATGAAACACGGGGCAACGGATTTCATGACCAAGCCGATCAATCTGGATAAGTTGGAGCTGGTGCTTGATCGCGTACTGAAAGCAAAAAAAATCGAACTGGAAAATGAGCAGCTCAAGGTGCAGCTCGATAGCAAGTATGGCCTGGAAAATATCATAGGCCGTTCTCCGGCTATGCAGGAGGTCTTCGATACGATCCGTCAGGTGGCCAGCTCCCGCGCGACGGTTTTGATTCAGGGGGAAAGTGGTACCGGCAAAGAACTGGTGGCGAAAGCGATTCATCAGCTGAGCCCGCGGAATAAAGGGGCCTTTGTTGCGGTGCACTGCGCAGCGCTTTCTCAGAATATTCTGGAGAGCGAATTGTTTGGCCATGAAAAGGGTGCATTTACCGGGGCCATGGAGCGGCGGATTGGCCGGTTTGAGAAAGCGGACGGGGGATCGCTCTTCCTTGATGAAATTTCGGAAATCGATGCGTCGGTTCAGGTCAAAATCCTCCGGGCATTGGAAGAGCGGCAGGTGGAGCGTGTCGGCGGTGATACTCCGGTGGATGTCGATACGCGATTAATCGCCGCGACCAACCGCGACCTCAAGGCCATGGTGGAAGAGGGCGATTTTCGGGAAGACCTGTTTTATCGACTCTACGTAGTAGTCATCACGTTACCGCCGCTGCGTGAACGTCAGGACGACATTCTATTGCTGCTGAATCATTATCTTGCGGTCTTTAATGAGGAAAATGCCAAGCAAATTGAAGGCTTTACGCCCGCCGCGTATGAAATGCTTTCGGCCTATGACTGGCCGGGCAATATTCGAGAGCTCCGAAATCTTGTGGAACGGATGGTGGTGCTGGCGCGCGGCAAGGTGCTCGATGTTTCAGATATTCCATCGCAGGTGCGTGAACGGGTGACCGGCGGTGGTGAGGTCAGAATTGATGCTGAACTGACCGTGGATGAAATGGAAAAGCGGATGATTATCCAGGCCTTGGAAAAAACGAACGGTAACCGTACGAAGGCGGCCGAAAAACTGGGCATAAGCCGTCGTACGCTGCACCGAAAACTCAACCAATATGAAATACATTAATGCGTATGGAGTGATACGTAATCTGTAACAGATTTTAATTACTCATTACGCATCACGAATTACAGTTCTGACCGAAGGGAAAAATAATGTTAAATCGCGATGACGCTATATTGATCTTTATTGATGTGCAGGGGCGCCTGCATGAAATTGTGTATGAAAAAGATGGGCTGGATACCAATTTGGGAAAACTGATTCAAGCCGCCCAGTTGCTTGAAGTTCCAATCATTGGAACCGAACAAATTCCTGAAAAACTGGGTCCTACCAGCGAGCCGTTTAAGTCGATGCTCGGCGATGTTCCAATGTTTGGAAAAACTACGTTCAGCTGTTGCGGGGACGAAGGATTTAGCTCTGCTTTCCAATCATTGGAAAAAAAACAGGCCATTCTGATCGGAATCGAAACCCATGTCTGTGTGTATCAGACGGCGATCGATCTGCTGGAGCAGGGGATTCTGGTTTTTGTTGCGGCGGATGCAGTTTCATCGCGTGCGGCGGAAAACAAAGCGCTTGCACTTGAAGCGATGAAGCAGGCCGGCGCGGTCATTCTGCCTACAGAATCGATACTGATGGCCCTTCAACGGGACGCGGCAGAACCGACCTTTCGCGAGCTTCTCAAACTGATTAAATAGGTCTATGGTTCTCCCATTAAACGGAGGACGGTGATGAGTGATCTGAAATCAAAATCCTGTAAAGCTTGCGAGGGCGGTGTGGACCCATTGTCGCCCGAACTTGCCGATGAGTTGCTGACCCAGCTGGATGGTTGGGTTCGTGAAGGTAATGAAATTTCAAAAACCTTCACGTCCAAGAATTATTACGAAACCATGGCATTCGTGAATGCTGCGGCCTTTGTTTCACATAAAGAGGATCATCATCCGGATCTGCTGGTCGGGTATAAGACCTGCAAGGTGACTTATACGACGCATGCGATCGGCGGTTTATCGGAAAATGATTTTATCTGCGCGGCGAAGCTGGATGCGTTGATTTAGTCGACGATGTATTTTTCCAGATGCTCTTCATCGGCCAGAAATTCAGGAATGAGTTTTTTTTTGGCGGATGCACCGTGGGCATGAACGGATGATGGGTCGCCGGTAATCAGCGGGTGCCAGCCGGGGAGCGGCTTGCCCTCATGGATCAGCCGATAGGCGCACGTTTCAGGCATCCATTCAAAGTGCTCCGGGGTATCGGCCGAGAGAACAGCGCAGTCGGGCACGAGCTCGTGGCGGTTTGTATAGTTGGTGCATCGGCATGCATTCACGTCGAGCATGCGGCAGGCGACGCAGGTGTAGTGGACTTTGCCGGTCTCTTCGACCTGTAGTTTATGGACGCAGCATTTGGCGCATCCGTCGCACAGCGACTCCCACTCCATGGGGGTCATCTCGTGGAGTGTTTTTATTTCCCAGAATGGTTTCATGATCAGGTGTGTTTACTGATGAGATCAACGAGGGCCTGCCGGCTGACCGGCTTGGAAATATAGTCGTTCATGCCGCCGTCGATGCATTTCTGTTTATCGTCTTTCATGGCGTGTGCCGTTATTGCGATAATTGGAATATCACAAAGTGGCTTATCCATACGACGAATAATTGAGGTTGCTTCGAATCCATCCATCACCGGCATCTGGCAGTCCATGAGGACGGCATCATATTTTTCGGCCCGGACACGTTGGATGGCATCCTGTCCATTATCAGCAGTATCCACCTGGCATCCGGCTTTGCGCAGGATGGCCGTGGCTACCTTCTGGTTTATGACATTATCTTCGACCAGCAGCACTTTTGTGCCCGGGTTTTTGACGGTTTTCGGCTTGGATTCCACTCCCTTGATGGCCGCGGGGTGGGAGGCTTGTTTCATAGTGAGATTAAAGAAGAATGTCGAGCCCTGACCGAAGGAGCTGATCAGGCCGATCTTTCCGCCCATGAGCTCAATCAGTTGTTTGCAAATGGCGAGGCCGAGACCGGTGCCGCCATAGAGCCGCTTGGCTGAACTATCGGCCTGCATAAATTTATCAAATACTGCAGGTTGTTTTTCTTTGCTGATCCCGATGCCGGTATCAATGACCTGGAAATAGATTTCAGCACCCCGCACGGATTTCTGACGGCACTCAATGTTCAGCGTAACGGAGCCGGAATGCGTGAATTTCATCGCATTGCCCAGCAGATTCATTAGGACCTGCTCAATCAGGCCTTCATCTCCGATGACATACAGGGGAACATTATCCTGACATTCACAGCGTAGCTTGATGCCGCTTCGCTCCGCCTGAGGCTGAAACATGTAGTACAAGGAATGGCACATGTCCCGCAGATCCATGGTCGTATCCAGAACATCCATTTGGCCGGCCTCGATTTTTGATATATCGAGCACATGATTAATGATGTTGAGCAGACCGTTGGTGGATTGAAGAATCGTATCCAGACACGTGTTCTGTTCGCCGTTCAGGGGCGTGTCGCACATCAGCTGTGCCATGCCCACAATGCCGTTGAGCGGCGTGCGGATTTCATGGCTCATATTGGCGAGAAATTCACTTTTGGCCTGACTGGAGTTTTCGGCCATTTCCCGGGCTTCTTCAGCCATCATTCGGGCTTCTTCGGCCAGAGTTTTTGCAGCACGCAGTTTTTCTTCGGCCTCTTTTCGCAGGGTAATATCGCGGGCATGTAACTGCAGTACATCGCGGCCATCCATCTTTTGCAAGGCTCCGGTCATTTCAATGGGGCAGTTCTTTCCGGTGGAGTCCTGCAGGAAGCCCTCTTTTTGTTTTAGATTACCCGAGAACCACAGTCTCATGTTCTCATCCACCTCAGACCTGAACTCCTTGGGCGCGAGGTCGTGAACGCGCTTGGAAAGCAACTGCTGTTTGTTCATTTTTACGGACGCGCAGGCCCGGTCATTGGCTGAAATAATATGACCCTCAGCATCCAACACAAACACAGCATCGGGCGAATTCTCAAAAATCTGGCGTAGGCGGTCCTCGCTTTCCCGATACTGCCGGGTCCGTTCATCTACTTTGCGTTTCAGTTTACGATTCCACAGAAAAATCAGCGCGATCATTAACGCCAACAATACCGATGCTGCCGCAACGATAGTCAGAATATTTCTAAGGGGCAGGGAGCGCCGTGCATATTCCGATCCAAGCCACTTGGCCTGAGTCCGGTTCAGCGTGCCGACTTTCTGTGCATGGCTGATTCCCTTGTTGATCAGTTCAAGCAACTGATCCTCTCCATCGCGTACCGCCATGCAAAGCTTGGCCGAGTAGAGTGGATCGCCGATCATTTTAAGCGAACTTTTTCCAGAGGAATACATATAGTGCTGAATGATCAGATCATTGCCGATGATGGCATCGACTTCGCCATTGAGCAGGAGGTCCACACTTTCTTTGGTGGTCGAAACAAACTTTATCTTTGCACGGATACTACGCTGTTGGAGCACTTCTATGGCCTGGCCTGAGGCCACAATCGCGATTTTCCGGTTGTTCAGCGAATCCAGTGAATAAAGATCATTGCGGTCGCTGTGAACATAAACTGTGACTGGCGTGATTTTAAGGGTGTTCGAAAAGTCAAATTCCGTATCAAGCGTATGAGAATAGAAGAGGCTGGTCATCACGTCTGCTTCACCGCTTCGAATCATCTGCAACGCTTGTTCCAACGGCGCGGTTTCGATACGGATTTTAAAGCCCAGATCTGCCGCCATCCATTGCGCCAGCTCCACATTCATGCCGGTCACATGCTTGTTATGCACGAAATCGAACGGCGCTTGACCGGGGTTGGCCACAAACACAATCTCACCCTTTTGAGCGAGATACGCTTTTTCCCGATCGCTAAGCGGCTGCCCCCGGGAACTGCTCCCAATGATCAAAACTGCGAAAAGTATCCATTTTTGACATATAAACTTCATAAGATTATCCCGAATAATAGACCTAATCGGTTATTTGTGGGTCATACATGAGCGGAAACTATGCCAATTTCTGATCTTCCAACTTCTTTAAAAAAAACCTAGATTCAAAACGGCATGAATAAGGTAAAAAAAATAGTCCATGTTATGCGCCGTTTTACCCCCGAAAAATGGGGCGGAACCGAAAACGTCGTATGCTGCACCTCGCGCGAACTGCTGCGTCGGAAAATTGAAGTTTCCATCTACTGCACCGACATGCTTGCTGCACCCGGTTTCCAGACCTTGGAAAAAATTACGGTTCATCGCTTCCGCTATGTTTTTCCTTGGCTCTTTCTCTCCAAAGCGGCCA
>CAKZQV010000058.1 GCA_937141895.1 uncultured Verrucomicrobiota bacterium | reverse complement strand
CGTTATACGTTGCTCGCGCTCTTGCTCCTAATTCATAGGTCGCCGGTGTTCCGCCTGTAAAAATGAACCCAATTTTATTGTTATCCTGCGTCCATTTTGTGATCAATGCCATATCATCAAGTCTTTCTATTCCATCAGCCTTTGAGTAATCGCCGACATGAAACTCCAATCCGAGACCTTCAAAATTCAGTAAATGCGCCATGATCGTAGGATCATCCTTGATTTTGTTCCAACTACCGCGGCCGCGCAATAATTGTATGAGCTGGACTGTATCTTTGCATTCAAGATTGGAGTTGGCAATCGCACTGCGAACGTTGATCAGATCCTGAGGAGAAAGAATACGGGGGTCTTCTTCAAAGGGTCCCCCTCCGGTATCTCGATATAACCAGTCCTCGCGATAAATAAAAAGAACATCAACCGTAAGTCCTACATCTTCATATTTTCTGAGCTCTTTAACCACCTCGTTGCCCGTAAAGGTTCCGTCGCTGTTTTCGCCGGCAAAACTTGCATGAACCGCCCTGGTTGTATCAAAGATGCGCGTTCCATTCGGGCGAACACAATCGTCTGGAGCCCCTTTAAACCCTATACAACTGAGTTTCTCCTGCGTGACCGGATACGTGCCCGGGTTATTCTGATATTGCTGAAGAATACCATCCGAAGACCATTTCGTGATCCTCATAACCACCCTGGCGGCATGCACCGACGACTCAGCAAGAAAAAGAGCCGCCAGCACACATATGAAAAGTTTAATCGATTTCATATCTTTCCCTCTTTACGTGGTAAATTATTGCTCAATAAGCCGGAAGAAGGCTTCCCCTTCGGTCGTGGAATTCGTCACCGGAGGCGTATCGCCGCCGGGCACGTCTACCCAGATGCCTTCCATCAGATTCGTGCGCGACTGCACTTTGAAGCCGGTTCCCGTCCAGTCGAAGACCATGTCGCCGCTACTCATGCCATACTCCAGCACCGGAGGAATACTCGGCTCGGTCCCAAAATAAATACCATTCCGAACGTTAAGCACCTCGGTAGCGTCCAGTGCGCGATCATAGAGCACCACGTCATCAATGAATCCTTGGAAATGTTCGTTCACTTTCGTGCCGCTACCGTCATCATCGCCACCAATCAGAAACGGGATGGGCGCCGTTTCATTATAATTAATGGTTACCGGAGCACCTTGCGCCACCCCATCAACGAACCACTGATAGCTCGTGCCTGATTTTACCATCGCATAGTGGTGCCATCCGCCCTGCGGGACATCGGCGTAATCGGAATCCTCGATGGTTCCGGCGTCGTCCGTATTGGCAAAGGCCGCTTTGGTCGGTGTGAGTTTAATGAATTCATATCTCTCATTTGTACCATATTCCGGATAACGATTACCCACCATGATGGAATTTTTCTGCGTTGTATCCGTTGCCGGACGCGCGTTGTTGGCCCACCAGGCCCAGGTAAAATTATCGCTGGCTGACAACGCATAGGTGACCGGCGTTGTGATTCGATCATTCGTTCCATCGAAAGAAACGTAGGAATCGCGCGTGGCATCGCTGCTCCACGTTGCGCCGTTTATAATCGTTCCCGTGTAGCCGCTGCCGGAGGTGTCGGCCGCGACCGTGCCGCTGCCTTCGTCGAGTCTCCAATGCGCAATCGGTTCATCAGGGCTTCGTTCACCGACGCGCAGCGTGCCGGACCCCGTGAAGACGGCGTTGGCACCGAGGGCGTTGAGTTCAGCGGCCGAATAAAGCCCGTCGGCCACACTGGATGCTCCGAACGTGAGATTCGAAACCGTCCAACTGTACGTTCCCAGATCAACCGAGGTCGTTGCAGTATCCGCAACACTGAGTTCAGCGGCTCTGTTCCAGTGCCCTTGAATCTGCAGCGTTCCGCCGGAGAGCACGTCTATATCCGCCGTTCCGACCGCTCCGGCACTGTTGAATTGCAACCGCGCTCCATCATCCACCTGCCATAGGCCCGAGAAGGTATTTTCGGTGTAATCAATGAGGGCCGCTTCGCCGACGACCTGCAGGGTTCCGTCTCCGTCGATCTCCGACAAGACCATCAGGCTGCGGGCGATTGATCCGCCATACGTTACCAAACGCGTCGCACCCGATTGCGTGATGGTTCCGTCGAGTACGTTGATCTCGTCGGTTCCGGTTCCGGCGGTCAGCTGAACAAACGCTCCAGGGTCAAAGTTGGATCCGCCCTCCAGAATCAGATTGTTTACGGTCGTTACATCGCTTCCAGTTGAGCGAACCTGAAATGTTCCGCCCGCCTCCACTTTCAAGGAGTCTCCGGGGAAGGTGGTAGTTCCGCCTTCGCCGCGCAGATTTCCAGTGTTTGGAATAATATAACCCGCTCCGCTGTGCGCGGGCTGGCCGTCCGACCAAGCACTTCCATCGGTAGAATCCACCGCCGTGCCGAGCGTCGTCAGCGTGACAATAGGAAGATAGATGCCGTTGATCACATTCGTGATCTGCGCCTGCGTCAAGGCGTCGCGATAAAGCACGACATCATCGATATATCCCTGAAAACATTCGTTCGGTTTTCCGTCAATATCTCCGCCGATGCGGAATGGAATCGGCGTAGTTTCGCTATACACAAAGTTGGAAGAGACGCCCTGCGCGACGCCGTCGACATACCACTGATAACTCGTGCCGTCCTTCACCATCGCATAGTGGTGCCATTCGTTTTGCGGCATATCCGCATAATCGTAGCGCTCGATATTATCCGTATTGCTGGTGTTCGCAAACTGCACGCTGATGGGCGTAAACTTAATGAACTCATAGTTTTCTGCGCCGCTATTTCCATAGCGGCTGCCCACCATGATCGAGCCTTCTTTCTGCCCGGCCGGAACCTGCTTGTTGGCCCACCACGCCCACGTAAAATCATTCGTGTCAGCTAGGGCATACGTAAATGTCGTGGAAATCCGGTCGTTCACTCCATCAAACGAAACATACGAATCGCGCGTGGCATCGCTGCCCCACGTCGCACCGTTTTCGAGGGTGGCTCGATAGGAGGTGCCCGCCGCATTGCCGGCCTGTGTTCCCGACCCTTCATCCAACGGCCAGTGTGCTACGAGACCAGACGTTGGGCCGATTTCTGGTTCTGGATCTGGGCCTGGATTATATGGCGTCCATACATCCCCGATCAGCTCCGCAACCTGAGCCGACAAGGTATTCTGGTTTTCCGGGGCATGGTCTCCCGGTCGCGCGCCCTGACGGAAATAGGTCAGATGACTGCTATTTTTTGCGACGCCTAAAGCCGTCATTTCATTCCACAAATAGGCAAACGTTGCTCGCGTTCTTGCCGGCAGTTTATAGGTCGCCGGTGTTCCGCCCATAAAGACGTACCCAATTTTATTGTTATCCTGCGCCCATTTTGCCATCGCGGCCATGGCT
>CAKZQV010000057.1 GCA_937141895.1 uncultured Verrucomicrobiota bacterium | reverse complement strand
CGAACGTAGGCGGTCTTGAGCTCTGCGCCCAACTGAAACAGGATGAGCTCACCCAAACCATTCCCATTATTCTGCTCACCGGTTGCGCCAATGAAGAGGCGGAGCTGGATGGATTACAGCTCGGCGTGGATGACTATATCACCAAGCCCTTCGAAATCCGGAAGCTGAAAACCCGCATAAAAAATCTGCTCAAAACACGCCGGGAATTAAGGGCGCGCTATGGTAAGGAGATTGCCGAAGCACCGAAAGCGGCGCCGGAGCCGCGGATAGAAGATCCCTTCCTTCAACGCGCACGGGAGGTTGTGGAAAGCCATTCGGCTGATTTTGGGTTTGATGTACATGTGCTTGCAGAAAAAATGGCGGTTTCGAGTGCTTCGCTGTGGCGTAGGCTTAAACTCTCCGCGGAAAAAACCCCTGCTGCATTCATTCGGGAGCTGCGTCTGAAGCAGGCGTTTCTACTGCTTCAGCAGGAGGAGGAACTGCTGATTGACGACGTGGCGGAACGGGTCGGTTTTCAGGAAACCAGCTATTTCCGCCGCTGCTTCAAGCAGCAGTATGGCATCACGCCGGGGCAATGCCGGGCTGGTGAGGAGCCGTTGAGGCGTGCTCCGGCCGAGAATGATGAGCCGGAAAAGCGTGAGGCATCAGAGGGCCTCACGGTGTTGATTGTGGAAGATGATACGGATTTGAGGCGCTATTTATGCAATGAGCTTAAGGCAAGGAACTATGCGGTGCTGGAGGCTGAGAATGGCAAAGACGGGCTGGAGCAGGCCGCCGCGTCTCTTCCGGATATCATCGTCACCGATCTTATGATGCCCGTCATGAATGGCATGGAGCTGTGCGAGGCGCTCAAACAAAATGACACGACGAATCATATTCCCATCGCCATGCTGACTGCCCGTACGGATGAAAACGTCGAAATCGAAGGACTGAATGCCGGAGCGGATGAATATATCACGAAGCCCTTCGACATGGAGGTGCTGACGGTCCGCCTTAAAAATCTGTTGGAAATCCGGAATCAATTGGCCGCCCGCTACCGTCAGCAGATTGTGGCGTCTTCGGAAAACGACCCGTCGTCCAGCATAGAAGATCTGTTTGTGCAGCGTGTTATGGCCTGCATCGAAGAAAATCTGCAGGACTCTTCGTTTTCAGTGGAACTGCTGGCCAAAAAGGTGGGGAGCTCTGGAAGAACGCTGCATAGAAAAGTTTCGGCTATGACCGATTTTACACCTAAAGCACTCATAAACGCCATGCGCCTGAAGAAAGCGTATCAATTGCTGAAGACCACCAACATACCGATTGGGCAGGTGGCCTATGATTGCGGTTTCGAGAGACCGAAATATTTCAGCATTCAGTTCAGGAAGCAATACGGATGCAACCCGAGCCAAATTCGTAAAAATGAGCTCCCGCAATAGAACCGCTGATAAAAACAGGGGTAATTCTCCGGATATTGTAATAAGCCAATAATACCGTCTTCAACCTGTTCGGGACATGCGGGAAGTTGGCAGGAGGGTCGGGTACTGTTCGGGTCTATCCCGATGCGGCCATTCTTCCGCAAGGACAACACATCAGAACGGCCAAAGAAGCAGTTTGTCGTCCCTCCAAAATGCCAACACCAATCTGTACAGGGTATAAGGTGTACGTTATTTAGGTTTTAGTTGCGATTCTTGTTAGGATTTTATGAACAGAAGGTCGCAAATTCCGCGAAGAATCGTCTTTTGTGGTCATTTCGAACTTTAGCGCAGCGGGTGTTTAAATGAGATCTGACGGCAGAGAACGTTTATTCAGTACGAATGATTAAGAAGTACGAAGTGCTTGTATAGTTTTCGCGCTCGAGGTTGTTTTCTCCCTGATCGATCTAAACGGTCTGGTCTGTATCTTTTCCTTAATAAAAATTCCGCAAATTCCGGCTATACCCCTGAAAACCGCCGGTTTGGCAAAAAATAGACCCTGAATTGAAAGTATAGTTCTGACGTTCTTATCCCGAACCATGTTCAAATGTAATGGTTATAAAAGAGGTGGGGGATGTTGCCCCTCCGAAGTAGAGCCGTGGATATAAAAGGAGAAGAGCAAATGAATAGAATGAAAGTAATGGCCACTATGGCCTTGGCGGCTGGTGTGCTCGGGGCACATGCCCAGACAACCACGAACGGCACCCCAACGGATTCCCATGTGCTTCAAGGAAACTTTGAAGCCGGCGGTTCTCCTGTTTTTCTAACGTCCAATGCGAACGCAGACCGTTGCGGTACGGGCGGCGGCGGCGGCTCTCAGCGCGTCAACCAGCCTATATTTAGCTTCGATTTACCAACTATTCCCGCCGGTGAGACGGTTAATGCGGCGACCTTCTCGTTCAAGATGGCTGGCGCGGCTATTAGCGGGGCACCCTTGGAATTCGATATGGTGGTTTGCTTGATGAACTATAGCAGTGTCGACGAATTTTCGGGAGCCGATTTTATTGAGGGTACCGCGCCTGTAAACTCGCCGCTGGGTAGCGGAATCGTTATTGGCCAGTTTTCCGCGGCTGACGTTTCAAACGATGAAACGGTGGACGTATCATTGACTGGTGCCGCGTTGTCGCAACTGGCTGCCCTGTATGGTCCTGCGGGCACACCGTCCCAACCCAAGCTCTGGTTCCGTTGTTCGACCAGCACAACTATCGATGTCACAAACGGTGACAATGATAATGACCGGTTTAACTTTGATGATGCGGGCCACACGGGGCCGAACATCAGCAACCTGGAGCTGAATTGGGGAATTCCTCCGGCAGATATCTATTATGTTGCAACCACACCCGCTCCATGGACCGTCGGCGCGGCATGGAGCGACGGCCTTCCGGCGCACAGCAATGAAAGTTATTTTGTAACCAACAATGTGGCCTTGCAGACGCCGTCCACCACGGCAACGTTTCCTGGCTCCAGTCTGGAGCTGGTCGGTTCGCAGACCGTGGAACTGATGGTTTCCGGATCCGATGTGATCACGTTCCCGCTGCTTGAACTGGGTAACGACACTCTCCGTGCGGGTGTCGTGGATGCCGGAGAGGCAAAGATCGATGGAACGATCAATACGTTTAACAATTCCATTTTGGCCGGTGCCACGAACAACACGCGGGATCTCCGCGTTCAGGCCCTGATCACCGGGGTATCTTCCCTGGAACTGTCCGCACCAACCAAAACCATCTACATCGACAATACCGCCAATACCTTTGACGGAACGTGGGTCGTATCCGGCGGAACCGCCGAGTTTGCCGCTCCCGGCGCGCTGGGTTCGTCCAGCATCCAGGTGCAGAGCAACGGAACGCTGCGCATTCTTGGCGACTGGGATGGCCTGTCGAGTGGCGAAACCCTGACGATTGCCGACAGTGTCAGCACGCTGGTGGAGCTGGGAACCAATGTGTGGACCGTAGGAAGCTTGATGATCGGCTCTTCGAACGTGGAAGCCGGCCAAACCTACGACATTGCCGCGCTGAATGCCCTCGGCGATGCCGTATTTTCCGGAACCGGCACTATTCAGGTGGGTGCGCCTTTTGTTCCGCCGCAAGAACCGGATGCGAATGGGCTGGTTGCTCGCTGGACGATGAATGAAGGCACAGGAACCAGTACGGCGGATGAATCCGTAAACGGGTATAATGGTGTAATCGACGGGGCGACCTGGGTTACGAATGGGTCTGGAAATCGTGCCACGTATTTGCAGTTCGACGGTGCTGACGACCGTGTTGATCCGAGCCTCAGCTTTCCCTCCATTTCAAAAGCCGATTCTTCAAGCTGGGCATTTTGGGCGAAGGCGGATAGCGCAATCGGGAACAACGGAATTATTGTCGGGAACAGGAAAGATGGAGCTGGTACAGATATTTCGCCTCCTGCTCCCAGGAACTTCTTGAAAATCACCACGGCGGCTAAGTTTAATTTCCATCAAGGCACCGACAAAAGCATCACGTTTGATAACCCGTTTGCTGATATGGAATGGCATCACTTTGCGTTCTCACGAAGTGGCGATATGGTCAATATCTACGTGGATGGTGTTGATATAAACGGCGGAGTCGCTTACACGATCCCCGCCCTTGCCGAAGACGCGAGCGGTCTGCCGAACCTCCCGTTCTATATGGGCGGTGAACCGGGACAAAGCGCCCCAGAACACTTCGGTGGTGGTATTGACGATGTTAATATCTATGACTATGCGCTAAACGCCGGTGAAATCGTTTATATCATGAATGATGACGGGGTTGCGGGGCCGGTTGAACCGCCGAGGATGGAAATGGAACGCGTCGGTGGCAATCTGGTCATTACCTGGGATTCAGCAGGCGATTTTAAACTGCAGACCAGAGCCCAATTGCCGATTGGGGGTTGGGTGGATTATCCCGGTGGCGATACCAGTCCAGTGACGGTGCCTGCCACGAACGACGTTGAATTCCTGCGGTTAATTGAACAGTAGGTTTTTAGGCCTGATATCCCGCCTTCATGGCGGGTGTCGCTTTAAAAACAAAAGGAGAAATAAATAAAAAATACAAACCATGGCCATTTTGACCTTGTCGGCAGGTGTACGTGTTTTGCAAGCGGGGGTTATAACTACATCTCGCTCAAAAGATAATATATTGCAGGGCAACTTTCTGGAGAATTCCTCAGCATTCCCTGCGTGGGCAACAGATACCACGTCGAATTTGACCATCCCTCCTAGGAAATAGCTATTTTGGCAAAAAATGCACCCAAGATTGAAAGTATAATCCTGACGTTCTTATCCCGAGCCATGTTCAAATGTCATGATTATGGAAGAGGTGGGGGATGTTGCCCCCCTCCCAACTAGAGAAGTGGACATAAAAAGGAGATAGACATAATGAGACAATTGACAGGTACATTACTTGCCGTATTTATGCTGGCGAGTGTGGCTTCGGCACAGGAGATTGTGATCCAGCCGACCAGTACAACGCTTGCAGCAAACAACGATTCGTTCCTGGAGTACGAGCCCCGTTGGATTGACGGGTCAGGCTTTACGGATGGGCTTGAGTCGACGATAGAAACCGGCGATCCGGTTCCCACCGAGTGGCCACAACATATCACGGGGTATAACCTGACCCGTACAGAACGAATCCGGAACGCGGACGAATTTGAAACCCTCACGTTTGATTTGGGCGGTGCCTATGAGCTGACCGGCATGGTGCTTTGGAACAGTACCGAAAGCGGGCAAACCGAGCGCGGCTTCGAAAATACCGTATTGTCCTATTCAACCGATGGCGGTGCTACGTTTGCTGCAGGCGAAACCCTCACCTGGTTGGAACGTACTGCTGAAGCAACGGGAAATCTGGGGAACGATCCGGTTGATCCAACCACCTTTGCTCCTGAAGTCCAGGCGCTGGCCGCCAGTGTGCCGGGCGTCACCCACGTTCGCATGGTCGTCGACAACTTCAGTGCATCCGGAGCGAATGTTATTATGTTGGCTTCTGAACTCCGGTTTACAGGCCTTCCTGCGCCGGAGGCCTATTATGTTTCCGCGACGCCGACCGACTGGACCGACTCCGCCGCCTGGAGCGATAGCAATCCCGCCACGGCCGGCACCCAGTATTTCGCCACCAACAGCGTGGTTCTGGAGACCCCAGCCACGACGGCCACGTTCCCCGGAACCTTTTTGGTCATGAGGGCTCCGCAACGTATGGAAATCCTGGCCAGCGGGGCTGATGTGATCACTATCGACAATCTCACCCTCGACGCCGCGGATTTGGCCGCCGGGATCGTGGATGCCGGGGAGGCGCAGATTGACGGCCTAATCAACGTGAGTTCCAATTCGATGTTCTCGGGCGCAACGGACAATTCGCGCGATCTGCGGATTTTGTCGCAGGTCACAGGCGGCGGAGCCGCCTCCGTGGAGTTGAGCGCGCCGTCCCACACGATCTACATTGATAATGCGAACAACACCTTCGCCGGAACATGGGTGGTGTCGGATGGCGCCACCGAGTTCGCCGGCGCCGGCGCCGTGGGTTCCGCGAATATAAGCGTGAGCAACGGAACGCTGACCATTCTGGGCGACTGGGATGGACTGGCCACAGACGATTCGCTGACGGTCGCGGACAGCGCAACCGTTACCGTTGATCTGGGAACCTATGCCTGGACGGTTGACAGTCTTCAGGTGGGGTCCTCGAACGTACTGACCGGTTTCACCTACGACGCTGCGGCCCTTAACGCGATCGGGTCTGCGGTATTCACCGGAACCGGCAGTATTCAGGTGGGCGCT
>CAKZQV010000056.1 GCA_937141895.1 uncultured Verrucomicrobiota bacterium | reverse complement strand
CTTTTTGAGGCGGCACATGGCGGCACTTTATTTCTCGATGAAATTCCTAGTTTATCTCCGGCGGTGCAGTCGAAAGTGCTGACGGCGATTGAGGACCGGACGATTCGACGTATTGGCGGTACGAAAGGGATAGACGTAGATGTTCGTGTGATTGCTGCAACGAACCGCGATCTGCGTGACGCCGTGGAATCGGGTGATTTCAGGGAGGATCTTCTCCATCGTCTGGATCTGTTCCGTCTGAATCTTCCGCCCCTGCGCGAACGCGGTGATGATATTTTGAAACTCGCAGAGCAACTTTTAAGCAAGCTATGCATTCGGCACCGTATTCCGCAGCGACAGATTGCGGAGGAGGGCAAACGGCGATTGCTTGCCTATGGCTGGCCGGGCAACGTGCGCGAGCTGGCGCATGAGTTAGAGCGGGAGCTGGTGTTTGAAGATTCAGCCTCGCTCGACTTTGCGCGAATTCCAGTGTCTGGAAACATAAAAAGTGCACAGGATCCTTCAGACTGGCTGAACCCGAACTATGATTTTTCAAAAGAAGAGTTTGTGCTGGAGGATGCCATCAACCGGTTGGTTCAGCTGACGTTAAAGAAAACGAACGGGAATGTTTCGGCTTCAGCACGCATGCTTGGGGTGACGCGCGATTTTATCCGTTATCGTCTGCACGGTGACCGGAAGGAAAAAACATAATGAAATGCCGTCTCCTATTCGGGACAGTAGGAACAATCGGCCTTCTTCTCTCGGCTGCTGCCCAGACTGAAACTGCGCTCATCGATTGGGACTTTGAGGGTGAGGCTGCTCTTTCGGTTGGGTACAAAGATAACATTCTCCAATCGAGTGTGAATGAAGAGAGCAGCGGCTTTGTGCGAACAGCCTTGGATGCCAGTGTACTGCGTTTTTCGAGTACGGGCTCTTTCCTGATGTTTTATCTCTTTGGCGAAGACACGCGTTATTTTGATGCTCCGTCGGTTAACTATGAACAGTTTATTTCCGCCATAGTCAGCGGGGCTGTGCCCGTAGGGGATGATGATACAATGGGCTGTTCGTTGAGCTATTTATATATGCACCAGATTTATGATGCGTCCGACACGCAGGGGGTACCTGTGCGACTATTGGTGCTGGGCCATTCATTGACCTTCCAGCCCTATTGGGAGCACGAATACAATCAACGATGGGGACATCGTTTTGATCTGCGGGCATTTCAGCAGTTTTATGAAGTGAACCTAGATAACTACCGTGAACTGGAGGGTCAGTTCCAGCTGATTAGAAACTATGGCCACCGTTCAGAGATCTCTGCAGGGTACTATTATATGCAACGTCATTATGATACCCGTGAGCAAACCGATGAAAATGGAGATGCTATCCCCGGGTCTTCTTTGATCTACGTTCAGGATAAACTGGCGGGTGAATGCCGACATTATTTTGATGAAAACCGGTACTGGCGCAGCCTGACTCAGATAAGCGGTATGATCAATCGTGATAACGATTCAGGATTTTTTGATTATGATCGCGTATTGCTGCGGCAACAGCTTCGTTGGGATAACAACACATGGGCTGTGTCTGGAAACGGGCGATTGGGCTGGTACTGGTATAAGCAGCAAATGGCGGGTAATGAAAATAGGGAGCGCTCCTTTGTATCCCTGGATTTACGGGTCGAGCGACGGTTTGGTAACCATTTTTCTCTTTTCACTGAGGGAGAGTATGAGTGGAATAAAAGTAATGATCCCTTGGATGAGTATAATACATGGCTGATACATACGGGAGTGGTCCTTACGATGTAGGTGAATGGAATGACATTGGCGCTGGATAAATATATTCCGAAAACACAGAAAAACTTTGCCTTGGGCGTAGGCATTGCGCTGGCTATTCTTCTGGCCACCATTATTTTCGGGCTTCTGATGATGCGAGGACTGGTCCGCGAGCAGATCGTGCAGCGCGATGCCGAGGCCCTTTATGCCACCACCCTGATGGAACAGCTCGACTTTTCGGAAATGGATGACGATATCCGCAGTGATGAAGAGGTGAGTTTTGATGCTGCCCTGCGGGCGTCCCGCCTACGCGGGGTGATGGGGATCCGGTTCTTTAATGCCGAGGGGGGATTCAGCGATACCTTTCCTGCGACCGTCATGCCCCAGCCGCTGGAAAAAGAGGCCTTGGTGGCGATCCGCCAGCTGAACTCACATAGTCGTTTTATCCGCTCGCGTTCGATGGATGAAATCTTCATCTATCTCCCTCAGTTTGCTGGAGGGAAAATCAACCGGGTTCCTATCGTGCTCGTGACGGTTCCATTGCACAAGCACGACGCAAAGGAGCTCAGCGGAGTAGCGCAATTCATTGTTGAAGGACACAGCATGGCTGATGAATTTGTTCGTCTGGATGTTCGGCTCTATCAGATCGGATTGATCACCTTCCTGATTTCCGGAATGCTTCTGGTGGCCATGTTGTGGCCAGCGTTTCACCGGACACAGAAGCTGACGCGTGAACTGGCGGTGCGCGGTGCGCGGCTGCAGCATGCAAATGAAGAGCTGGCACTTGCGGCGCGCGTTTCGGCTGTCGGCGCAATCTCTTCGCATCTGATGCATGGTTTACGGAATCCGCTGGCCAGTCTTTCAGAATTTATTGCAAGTCAGAGCGCAGTGGATGGGGAACTTCTGCAGGAGGATTTGGAGGATGCCTTGAGCGCTTCCCGCCGCATGCAGTCGTTGGTGGAGCATACCGTCCAGGTTTTAAGCGATGCCAAGGGGGATCCTGCCTATGAGCTGACGGTTCCAGAACTTGGACATGAAGTTCTCGGCCGGGTCAAAACTGCGGCCGATGAAAAAGGCGTTGATGTTTCTTTTTCGGCTGAGGGAAAGTGTGCGTTGTCGGGCCGTGTGGCTAATCTGCTGGGATTGATTCTCGTAAATCTTCTTGAGAATGCCATACAGGCGACGCCGGAAAATCATTCGGTGGTTTTGAGGGTATCACGTCTGGAGGGCTGGCTCTGTTTCCGGGTCGAAGACGAGGGCTCCGGTGTTCCGGATGACCAATGCGCCCACCTGTTCCTTCCTGGAAAATCTACCCGCGAGGGGGGCAGTGGTATCGGTCTGGCAATCTCCAAACAGATTGCAGACTATTTAAATGCACGGTTGATTCTTGAGTACTCAACGGCTTCCGGTTCGGTCTTCTTATTGGAACTTCCCATGACCGTCTGCTTAGAGACGGAAATCTGATTGGGTGTTTCCGCCCAATCGGCCTCTTCAAAAATTGGGTGAGCCCACCCGTCGCGCACTTTCTAATCGTTGGAAAAATCTAAATACAAAGGGGTTTTTGCATTTTCGGGCGATGGCACAGTGCATGCAATAAGGATAAGCAGGCATAGAGCCGTCGAGATAAACAGGAGAGTTACAATGAAAGCAAAGATGTTGATCGCAACACTGTCCGTTCTGGCAATCGCCGGTGTTTCCGTGGCAGGAAACGGCCCTGGTGATGGAACAGGCGATGGAACTCCGCAACAGAGTAAGCAACAGATTAAAGAGCAGCTTCAAACCTGTACCGATCTGGAAAAGCAGCGCAACAAAGACGGTGTTCCGGATGAAGTTAAAGAATGCGTAAAAGATATGGCCCAAGCCCGTGAGCAGTATCAGCAAAGGCTGCAGGAATGCAAAGACGAGCTGGCGACCTGCACGGATGCCGAACGTCAACGGCTGCGTGAGCAGATGAAGGAACGTCTGAGGGATCAGACCTGTGACCGTGAGCAACTGCGCGAACGTCTACGCGAAATGCGCGAATGTCTGCCGGACCATCAGGATATGATGGATCAGGCCAAGGATCAGGCCAAAGAACAGCAGAGAGAGCGTCGCGGCAAATAATGTTGCGCCGAGCGTATTGAACCTCCGGCAAAGCAACGGCTTTCCGGAGGTTATTTTTTTTAGGATGAACGGGGGCGGGGATGCAACACCAAACGGTTAAATCAGCACTAGGCATTTTACTTTTTTTATCTCTGTTCAGCGTGATGGCCGCATCGGTTTCAGCAGCGCCCCGGGAGGATCGGTGGCGCTGGTCGAATCCTTCCCCGCACGGAAACAATGTGCTCGATATGAAAGTGACGCCGGAAACCGGAATTCAGGTGGGCGATGCCGGGGCCATTCATGTCCAGCAGTCCGACGGACGGTGGGCGCCGGTTCATAGCGGGCATGCAAACTATTTGCGAAGTACTGCCATCCTGAATGAACGCATGATCGTGACCGGCGAAAGTGGTCTGATTCTCTGGTCGGAAGATGGCGTCGACTTTCAGACCGCGCAACTATCCCCAGCCAATAATGCCGATTGGTTTGAGGGCGTTTGTGCCTCCAGTTCCCGGGCTGTGGCGGTGGGCGATTACGGAACAATTTACAGCAGCGCGGACGGATTAAGCTGGAGCAGCTCTTCATCCGGGACAACAGAATGGTTGCGCGGTGTGGCCTTTGGTGGAAGCGCATTTGTTGCCGTAGGTGAAAATGGAACCATTCTCAAAGCCGGGATGAATGCGACTTCCTGGAATAAGCCATCAAGCGGTACCGATGAGCACCTGAACCGGGTACGTTATCTGGGCAGTTCATCGAGTGGGGCGTTCTATGCCGTTGGCAATTACGGCACATTATTGAAAAGTTCAGATGGTACCAATTGGAGTGCGCTGGATTGCGGCACAACGAATGATCTGAATGATGTTGCCCAAAATAATTCCGGATTGCTCGTTGTGGGCGACCAAACTCTCCTGTTGAGCGAAGATGGAGGCTCAACGTGGGTGGATCAGATGTTGTTGTCTACGAATGCGGCACCTGCCTGGACGTATCTCTCTGCCCATGGAAAAGGCAACGAATGGCTAGTGGCCGGGCGCAGTGGTTTCCTGGTCGAGGGGGGCGTCTCCTCTACCGGTGGTACCGTGGCCTGGAATATGATTCCTTCGAGTTCCTCTCACGCCTGGCTATGGGACATGACGGTGCAGAACGGCCTGCGCGTCGCAGTCGGCGACCTGGCAAACATACAAACCAGCCTCGACGGGATTCTATGGGCCAGCGAAGCAGTCCCGCTGCCTGCAACGAATACAGTCCTGCTGGGTGTGGGAGGAACGTCTAATCTGTTGGTAGCCGTCGGCAACGATGGCCATGTGCTGATGAGTCAGCGCGGAATGGTGGATGTGACCATTACCAATGATTTGGGCGCAACCAATATTACTGTGGAAAGCTACGGGGTAGTCTGGACTAACCTGCCCTCATTCACGGACCAGTCTCTGCAGGGTATGGATGCAAAAGAGGGCCTGTTCCTCACCTGTGGCGGAAACGGTCAGATCTGGGGCAGTGTTGATGGCACCAACTGGTCTGCGCGATCCTCGGGGACGACCAATTTTCTTTCCGGAATCGCCATCGGCGATACCGCCTGCGTTGCCGTGGGAGCTGGTGGAATGCTGCTGAAAGGAACGGCAACCGGATCCTCCTGGGTAACCGTTTCATCAGGAACCAGTGATTGGATCTACCGTGTGCGTTGGGTGGAAAATAGATTTGTAGCCGTCGGTGAAAACGGCCTGATCATGACCAGCCCCAATGGTCAGGACTGGACCGCCCGAACTTCGGGTTCAAACAAATGGCTGACCGATGTGACGTATCTGGATGGGCAATGGTTTGTCAGTGGATATCAAGGCACGCTGCTCACCAGTACCGATCTGATAGTTTGGAATCCAGTATATGTACCCACCGGAAAATCACTTTTCGCGGCGAAGGCTCATGATGGCCAGTTGCTTGTCGCTGGCGTTGAGGGCGTCATTCTGAGAAACCAGGTCGTGGTTGAAACAGCCCCGGTTGACATTCTGGACTACAGTTACTCTTCAACAACCGATACCAACGGAGTGGACAGTGTTTATGAAGTCATCGTGTTCGGCGGACAACCGGATCAGTTCTTCACCTTCAATTCCTGCACCAATCTATCGGATGGAAGCTGGACCAATCTGAACGGAACGCTGGAGCTTTACGATGCATCCGGGACCCTTTACGCCATCCGTACCCGTGATGCCACGAATGCCCCAGCGGGTGAGTTTTATACCACCGAGTTGGTTCCTTAGTCCGAATCAGGTGCGAAGATCGCGGTTTTTGTAGTACTCCACGTTGCCTGCTTCGGCAAACGAGGCGACTTTGTCGACGAGAGCAAGGCGTTGCTTTTCGGAGAGTCTGGAAAAGTTCCGAACCATGGTCGCTTTCTCTTCCACCAGTTGTGGTTTCTCCGCTCCGGTAATCAGAACGCTGATCGGCAGTGACAGGG
>CAKZQV010000055.1 GCA_937141895.1 uncultured Verrucomicrobiota bacterium | reverse complement strand
CAGGATAAAGTCATGAGAAAAAGCGTGTTTCGCAGCCTCATACACCATTTCATCCGAAGCCTCGGAGTTGCCGATTCGAATATTTTCAAGAATGGTTTCATTGAACAGAAAAGTATCCTGAGACACTACAGATATCCCCGCGCGCAGATCATTTTTGGAAACCGTTTTAACATCGACTCCATCAACTTTCACACACCCCTGTTCTACATCATAAAAACGTGGAATCAGATCCGCCATCGTGGTTTTTCCGGCACCGCTCGGCCCAACAAACGCCACAACAGATCCCGGTTTAAAAGAAAGGTTAACCCCCTTAAGCACCCACTCATCCAGATAACGAAAATGTACATCTTCAAAATCAACAAAACCCTGTGAAACGTCCAAAGGCACCGGTTCCTCTGGGTCAGGAACTTCATTCTCGGCATACAGCACAAATTCCACGCGCTCCAGTGCCGCCTCACCTCTCTTTAATGACATATGAATCTCACTGAATTTTTTCACTGGATCATACGCCATATACAAAGCCGTCAGCATCGATGCTGCGATTGCCAGCATATCCTGCTCCAGCATATAAACGACGGCACCAGAAACACAGATTACCCCAATCACCTCAATGGTCGGACGGATGATATTGCTGTATTTCACCACCTTCATAGACATACGGCAAAAATCTTCCAACGCAGCATCAAAACGGCTCATCTCCCGCTGCTGGAGATTAAATGCCTGCACCTCCCGCATGGCATTGAGGTTTTCTGAAACAAGACGGGAAATATCGCCACCCTGATCCTGCATTTGTTTGGCTCGTTTCAGCACCCGCTTTCCGAAAATCTGCAAAGGAAGAATAATCACCGGCATGGTGAGAACAAACAGAAAAAGGAACCAGGCATCGCGTTCATCGATGGCCAGATAAATTAAATACCCCACGGCCCCGATTAAGGTAATCGGTTGTTTAATCAGATCATTTGCCACTTTGGTAATAACCTGTTGCAAGGCAGCTGTATCCCCATTAACACGGGCCATCAAATCCCCAACAGTATTTCGATTGTAAAAACCCAGCGGCAGTTCCTGCAGTTTACAGAATATTCGGTTTCTCAGCTGTAATAATACCCGCATCCCACAATATGAAATCAGATATGTATTCCCATACCCGCTGAGAGATCGAATCAGCATCACCAGTGGAAAAACGGAAATATACGCAATCAACACCAATGTATCCGGCAAGGGCTTAGCCGTCAGAAGCGGCAGAAGAAATTTAACTAAATATGGAAGACCGAATCCACTGGCTGCTCCATAGAGCACACCAAACAGAATGCCAAAAATAAACTGTTTTTTAACAGGCCGAAGCAATGAAATATAGGGTTTGTATCTTTCCAGCGTCGCAAATCTATTTTTTTTTGATTCACTCATCGAGTACTGCTTTCATTCGGTTGGTTTTTGATCTTCGAATATAGGTGTATTAAGGGGATATAGCATTCACCTAATTCCATAATTTTGCACAACAGTTCCAGCCATTCCGTAATAGCCTGAATACAAGATTTACGAGCTCACAGCCCATCGCTGCCGAAGTTTCAGATATTTCAACCATACCTCAAAAGAGGTCATCACAGAAACAACGAAACCTACGCGGCCATTCAGGAATCCCCCCTTAATCAGATAACCTCGAACAAATTTCCAGCAGGGTCTGCATACCAGATCCGAAATACGCGCTTTTTTTCCCCGCTTCATTGCTTCATCCGCCCAGATGCTGGAAAAGCGGTTAATCGTATTCAGGTGGTGCGTCAGGTCATCATACGTGTAATGAAAAATTGGATGTTTCAGCCGCCGCACTTCCCCCTGCACGTTCACAAAATCGTGCGGATCAATCCCGTCAATTTCTCCAAGCTCTTTTTGATAGAGCCGTAGCTTCCGGTCTGGATACCAGTCGCCATGCCGAATCCATTTTCCCAGATAATAGACCATACGTGGAATTTCATAGCCAACAGCAGGATCGGATTCTTCCAAGGCCTGGAAAATTTCGGTTTTTAACTCCGGCGAGATTTCCTCATCGGCATCCAGAAGCAACGACCACTTTTTTGTGCCCTGCTGTCGGGCAAATTCCTTCTGCGCTTTGAATCCGGGCCACTCGCGCTGAATAATCTTATCCGTAAATTCCCGCGCAATTTCCACCGTCCGGTCCATACTGAAACTGTCCACCACGATAATTTCGGCGCACCACTTCACGCTTTCCAGACATCGGCGAATATTTTGTTCCTCGTTAAAGGTTACGATGCATGCCGTCACATTCTGGCCTGAAACCTTGCTATCCATTATCTCCATACCGCATGCCCCCTCACCCATCACACTGCCCGGAAAGTTCGGCATACTTCTTCATAATCAGCAGAGAAATCAACTCTTCTCGTCGGGAATCTCCAAACGGTCGATAGTAAGATTTAAGGTTTTCAATAATCCCTAAAGCTTCATCCGGATGTTCCTCGTAATATTTAATTTTTTCCGGCAAGTCGGCGTAGTCGGCCCTCAACTCCACATAATGAGTCCCAGGAATTAACCGACCTTCCATCATCCAGGTCTCAAATTTAGGTCGGGTCATAAAACAGAGTGAATTCGACTGGGCGATCCACTTCAGGTTCGTGGCCACATCATTGCCCTCAATAGAAAGAATATATTTATATTGAAGCTGTTCTGCCACCGACATCTTCGGCTTCACCCATTCGACCCGGCTCCCATGTTCCGGAGGATTCACCTGTCCGACATCGCACAGGGGATGATTCCAATATTCGGCAAGGAAATCTTTTCGATGTTGTTGCCATCCCGCCCCACGCCAAACCAAAAGGTCTTTTTTATCCGGAAAAGGGACTTTATCCTGAATAGGCATAAAATGGCGAACCTGATTAAGCTTTAACAAAACATTGTTTCCATTCGTATCTGAAATTTCACGACTTTTTACCAACGTCGGACGGTCGGCGGTATCGCGGACATCCCCGAATGTATAATCCACGCGCAGGGTCTTCGGGAAATAACGCAACAGAGCCCGCATATCATAATAATAGGCCGTCTGTTTGGAGGAGGACATTGATTTTAAATCGTGTGCATGCTCCGAAATTGTAAATGGCGCATTCGGTTTGAAATAATAATTCACCCGTTCCTGAATCAGCTGCGGATCATCTTGATCACAGAAGGACAATCTGCGCTCCAAACACTGGCGATACCATGCATCCGGCACCATCCAATGCTGGGAAATTGCACGGGCATAAAACCGGAGTTTGCTTTTTCTCTGTATTGAAAGCATACCTAATTCACTTTACCGTCTTTATGTCGTACATCTGTAAATCTTGCTAATTTTTAAAGTTACTGAATAGTAAACACCCCATTTCAAAACAAAAGGAAAAAGCCCCGCATGGCCACGAATACACAGCGAAAAATCTACATTTCTAAACGATGCGGCCGGCTGGCGAATCGGCTGGTGATATTTGCAAACATCATAGCCTATGCCGAAGAGCACGGTTTACGTCTGCGGAATTATACCTTTCATACCTACTGCAAAGCATTTGAAGCAACGGCTCAAAACTTCCACTGCCAATACCCGCAATCCGAAAAGAAAGCCTGGCAAACCAGACTGAGTGGGATCGGCAACCTGCTTATTGAGTTGCGCTTATATTATCGAATCATAGACATCCTGCGCCGGTTTCCTAAACAGCACCATGGCATAACTCTTGAAGAAACTCCAAATATGCAGCTTCTGGACACACCGGAGATGGAGCAAAAACTTCATGCTCAGCATACTATTTTTGTCCATAACTGGAAATGTCGTTGCCCTGCCCTTGTAAAGAAACACGCACAGGCAATCCGCAATTACTTTAAGCCGGTGGCCCATCATCGAAATGCGGCCGAATCCGTTTATCATCCGCTAAAGAAAAAATCTGACCTTGTGATCGGCATCCACATGCGACAGGGCGACTACAAGGAATGGTTAAATGGCCGGTTTTACTTCACATCCGAGGAATATGCAGAAATCATGCAATCAGTTTCCGGCTTGTTTCCCGGTCAGAAAATTTCATTTATTATCTGCAGTGATGAGGCACAGGATAAAAAAACATTTCCAGATCTAACCGTTGCATTCGGCCCCGGCACTCCAGTCTCGGATCTCTACACGTTATCGTTGTGTGATTATCTTATCGGACCGGTGAGTACGTTCAGCCAATGGGCATCGTTTTACGGTCAAACCCCGTTGGTTCATCTGCGGAAAGACAAAAAAAGTATACAGCTCTCGGACTTCAAGGTTTCGGAGCTACACTTGCTTGAGCACTGAGCGCATATCCAGTGAACATTCTCCACGTTCCGTCGCATTAAATTTTCAGACTTTGATAACCAGTCAGAAGCAGGTATAGATAAAGGTCTATGACTCAACCGCTGAAATTTACAAACAGACGTACCGCCCTGCTGGCCACGGCGTCTGCCACCTCATGGGCTGCGGTGCAGAACGCTCATGCCTTCGTCCGAATTCCCAAAGGTCTGATGCTTAACCTCGATTTTGAGTCCGCGGCCTATGGGTTGATTCCGAGCAAAGCACTCTATCCGCTGTTTGTTCCTCAGGGGAATCTTCACATTAACCGAATCAAACACCGGAACCTGCTGCTGATCGACCCGGATACCGGACTCGACATTCCACACAGCTCGCTGCTGGATCCGAATGGCGACGATTGGATTGTATCCATCCGCGTTTTTCTTGTTTCCGATGGACTCATTCTTTCGCAAGGCAACGATGAGCATGGATTTGCCATCTACACCAAAGAAAATCAGGTTTTTGCGCGGGTACGAACCGGCAATGCGGCCTACACCCTCGAAGAAGATCCGGGATTCGGAATCACAAAATACCGAAAAAAATGGGTTACCATCGAGCTCCGCATCGAAAAAGGCCGCACCGTATTTCGTCTGAACCGGAAATATGCCGCTCAGGTTTCAGGTCAACCGACCCTTAATGGCGAAGACATGCGAATACGAATCGGAATGCATCGGAAAATTCCCGGCGTTTTCCAGGAATTTCATCAGCTCTCAACAACAGGCTTCACCGGCGCGGTAAGCTCCTTCAAAATCCATCGCCAATAAGTTCCGGGAGAGATCGATCGACACGTATCGCTAAAATGGAACAAAATCCGTCTTCGGTGTAATCTTATCAACCGTCTTGGCAATCAATTTTGCACATTGCTCCAGATCCTTCAGGTGAATGAGTTCACAGGGACTGTGCATGTAGCGCAGTGGAATACTGACCAAGGCCGTCGTCACCCCTGCTCTATTTAGCTGAAGCGCATTGGCATCCGTGCCGGTACCGCGTGGTTCGGCATTAATTTGCACCGGAATTTTTTCCGTTTTCGCTGTTTTAACCAACAGATCAAAAAGTTTGGCATTAATATTCGGGCCGCGAGTCAGCACAGGACCTCCCCCCAGCTTAATCAGATTTTCGCGTTTCACAGCATCGGCCATATTTGGATGATCCGTCGCGAAGGTCACGTCCACCGCAATTCCAATGTCAGGATTAATGCCATAGGCCGCTGTCTGCGCACCGCGCAATCCAATTTCCTCCTGCACCGTAGCCACACAGTGAATTTCCGCTTTGGGGCTCAGCTTGAAAAGCTGCCGCGCAGCCTCCAGCACCACAAAAGCTCCGGCCCGGTCATCGAACGCACGACCAACCGCCAGGCCATTCGCCATTTCATCAAATCCATAGGCAATGACCAGCGGATCACCGATTTCCACCATGTTGCAGGCATCGGCTTTATCTTTTGCTCCGATATCGACCCAGAGATCTTTGACCTCCGAAACTACCTTTCGCTGTTCCGGCGTCTGCAGATGAATGGCCACTTTTCCGATGACGCCCTTAACGAGGCCTTTCTTCGTATTAACCTGCACCCGTTGCCCCTGAGCAATCTGCGGATCCCATCCGCCCAATGCCTGGATCCAGCAGAACCCCTTGTCATCGATGTGCGAAATCTGAAATCCGATCTCGTCATAATGCCCGGCAAACATCACCACCGGCGACCCGCCCGGATTTACAATGGCATGCGAATTTCCATGCGTATCGGTCCAGACTTTGGAAGCAAAGGTCTCCGCTTCTTTTTTCCAGACCTTCGCCACCGGGCCTTCATAACCGGACGGACTGACGCTGTTAATGAGATCGGCGAGAAACTGTTTGGACTTTTTATTCATGAGGTCTCCTAATTGAATAGTCCTATTGGTAATTCAGATTACGTATTGTATCAACACGTAATACGCAATACGAACTACAGACTATCGAAAACCTTAAACATCAACCTACCCCCCTACCTCTCATCTGATGTTTATGATCCTGGTCGACCGACTGGATTGGAAGTGACCTCTTACCACGGTTCGCTCCGCCATCATGCGTACGACCGGTTTGGAATTCCTCATCAGGCTCCGCCCTGACGGGATGTCTCTCTGAAATTATTGCCAGATTCATCGTAGAGATCATGCTGATTCATCGCCGGCCTGATCGATAAAACACCCGAACCATCCACTCAGAAAATGGTTGAAAAGCTGCCCCGACTAAACCGCTTGCGTACGAGTACGCGAAGAGGCTCTGGAACGAGAACTTTGCTTTTTGTTAACCTCAAAGCTCGAAGAAGCGCCGACCAGTCCAATCATCAGGAACATACCGGTTGCGGTACCATAAGGAAAAATCAGCAGGTTACAGATCGCAAGAACGTATCCCATGGTGATCCCCCACGTCTTTTTCCTGAGAATTCCTATCGCAGTGAAAACAGCCAAGACCAGCAGTATAGAAAAGACCGACGGCATGAGAATCGCAATGAGCGGATCTTCGTTCCCAATCTTCAGGTTATAGATAAGCAACCCGGTATATAGCAGAGGCAGCACCAGACACATGATCCTCAACAACCCCATCCAGAACCCGTCGCCGGTTGCTTTTGCGGGAGGTGCTTTATAGTTATTCGAAGAGCGGATCTTACGGCCATTCCAATCATCAACCGACTTCGGGGTCGCATAAATATTGGTGGAATCCAGCCCGTCCGCACCCTCGCCCGTATCGCGTCCAAAGCGCCGCTGACCGTAACGTTTACGATTATTCAGGCGACGAAGACGGGTCAGCTCCCAATAACACAAACCGATAATGGCTAAACTTGAAATCCCGATCAGGGTCACGTCTGCACGCCATCGGCTATTGTAGGTTTCATACAACTCGCCCGACTCGTGCATACCCTTCAATGAATTGGCCGAAAAACCAATCAGAAGGGCAAAAACAACAACTCCCATAATGCGTGCAATTCTTAGCATGGCTATCCTCTCTACTCCTCCCAAGCTAATAGTCACACATTAGTCATCAATTAGATTTTGTCAATGATTGTAATAGTATTTTTTACTAGCACCCTCAACTCCTACGTGATGAACATTTCCTCATCTTTTATAACAACCTCCACACAAGATCCTTCCGATTTATCTCCGGAAATAATGTTCCGAGAAATCGGCGTTTCAAGATGATGCTGAATAAACCGTTTCAATGGCCGCGCACCATAAACCGGATCAAAGCCTTCCTTCGCAATATAATGCAACGCTTCGTCGCTCACCGACAGCCCGATCCGCTGCTGACCCAACCGGCTCTTAAGATCCTTGATCAACAGTTTTACAATACCGGAGATTTCATCCAGCGTGAGCGGCTTGAACAATACCGTTTCATCAACACGGTTCAGAAATTCCGGTCGGAAATGACTGCGCAAAGCGCCCATCACGGTGGCGCGCGCTTCTTCCGAAATTTGGCCATCAGCGTCTATCCCCTCAAGCAAATGGGTCGATCCAATGTTACTGGTCATGATGATGATCGTATTTTTAAAACTCACCGTCCGACCATGCGAATCCGTTAATCGACCATCTTCCAATATCTGGAGCAGGACATTGAACACATCCTGATGCGCCTTCTCGATCTCATCAAGCAAGACCACACAATACGGCTTACGACGCACGGCCTCTGTAAGCTGACCGCCCTCTTCAAATCCAACATATCCGGGAGGCGCACCGACCAGGCGCGATACCGTATGTTTTTCCATGTATTCGCTCATATCAATCCGAACCATGTTTGTTTCCGAATCAAAAAGCTCCCACGCCAGCGTACGCG
>CAKZQV010000054.1 GCA_937141895.1 uncultured Verrucomicrobiota bacterium | reverse complement strand
TGAGTCCGATGGATTGGTTATTATGGAGGTCGAAAACACGGAATCACCACTAGGTCTGTGGAAAAAGGAAACATCCTTATCGGGCTATACCGGAAGCGGCTATTTGGAGTTTACTGGAAACAGTTACGAAATCGGGAAGGTCCACTCGCCACTGATTTATAATTTTAAAATCAATCAGGGCGGGATCTATGTGCTGGACCTTCACTGCGCGAAAATGACGATTAAAGGGCGTACTGATTGGGCGAATGATTGCTTTGTTCGTGTTGTCGGGGATTACACCTCGGGAGAGGGTTCCCACGATGTGCCCAACGGCAATGCCTCGTTGAATCTGTTGAAGACCGATACGAAGTTTTTCGGCGGGAAAAGCGATGCGTGGGAATGGGCTTCCGGCGATTTTGATCCGACCGGCGGGCGATTGGATCCCGGCGGAAAAAAGAACAAACGCAAAGCCGTTTATAACTTTAAATCCGGCGAAACCTATACGCTGGTTCTTTCCGGTCGTTCAAAAGGTTTCAGAGTTGACCGAATCGTGTTCCGCCTTGATTCGGTGCGTATGAAGGAAGCGCAGGACCTGGGCAAGGCCGAATCTAAAAAGATCGAAGGAACACCCCCGGACCCGGACAGTCTTGATCGACCATTCGACGCGGTGAAATTTGATATTGAATCTCATTCCGGCGATGATGATGTAATCAAGCAGGATGGATCCTTCGTGAGTAACATAAAAGATGGATCATGGATCTGCTTTAAGGATTTTGATTTTGGTGTCGGTGCAGGCGGTTGCGTTGAAGTTCAGGCCGCCACCGCGAATGAAGAGGGTGGAATTATCGAGATGCGTACCGATTCAGCAACGGGACCACTGCTGGGAACGCTGCACATCAACAAGACTTGGGCATGGGGCGACTATGAATATTCCAGCGTCAATCTTGCCACGGTTAGCGGCAAGAAGGATTTGTATCTTGTGTTTAAGGGAGGCGATGGAAATCTAATAAATCTGAAGAGTTTCATGATTCTTTCGGGTGTATTGGTCGATGAAAAACCACCAACGCCCCCGATTCGCCCGCCTGTCGGTCGCGTGGCCTATGTTGCGGATGGGAATTCGCCGGATCCCGATGATATCGGTGGAACGAGTGCGGCTTTGGCCATGTTGCGCGCCGCCGGTCTGTCGGATCGACTGGTGTACTGCGCCCACAGCTGCGACTTGGTAAAGGCCAGCAATATTTCGGTAGAAAAAGAACTGAGCCGCCAGAAGATGTTGCAGACGGCCTGCGATGGCACCGCGAGCCGATGGGGAGGATTCGATGGTCTTATCTTCTGGAATTGCAGAACACAGCAAACTGAGGCGGTCAACGCACTGAAGGAACAAATCAACGCGTCCTCGGAATCCGATCCGCTGTGGATTATTGAAGCGGGTGAACCCGATATTATCGGCTACGCGCTCGAGGCGGCCGATCCCGCAAAACGACCCTATGTGAAACTGCTCACGCATCATTCGGTAAACGATGGAAGTGGCGACTTTTTCAAGTGGGGACAGATCCTTAAATTTGGAGTCGAAGAAGTGCGTATTCCGGATCAAAATGGCTACAACGCTGACATCGGGAAAGGACTCCAGCGACCGCTATGGGCCTTTTACTGGGCGCGCGACCATCAAGACCCCCGTATTCAATGGCTCTGGCAGCAAGGTAAAAGCGCGGAGGAAGATGGGGTGGTCGGCTTCCAAAAGGGCAAATTTGATATCTCGGACGCGGGAATGATTTTTTACTGGATCACCGGTGCCAACATGAGCCCGGAGGGTTACCGCGAGGCAACCGTTCATGATGTTCGAAAACTGCTTGAAAATTATATGGATAAAGATAATGAAAAAATTACCCCTTAATATTGAGCGTTCGATGGGGCGCGTTTTGTTCTCAATCCTGACTTTAACATCCATAACCTGCTTGGGGGCGGTAACGCCCTCTGACCTGCGGTGTGAATATCGGGTTGATCCGCTGGGGGTCGATAATCCGGCTCCGCGTCTGAGCTGGAAAGTCATCGATTCCGAAAAAACGCGCGGGCAAAAGCAGACCGGGTATCAGGTACTGGTGGCGAGCAGTGTCGAAATATTGAACCAGGACAAGGGAGATCTTTGGGATTCGGGGGGAGTCAAGAAATCCCAATCGGTCAACAATGTCTATGAAGGTGTGCCGTTAAAATCCGGTCAGTCCTGTTTCTGGAAAGTGCGCGTGAGAGATGCCGAAGGCCATGTTTCGGATTGGAGTCCGAGCGCACGATTTTCAATGGGGCTGCTGAATTCCAAGGATTGGAAAGGCGAATGGATTCTCAAAGCCGATCAGAAGAAGACGGATCACAACTGGTACCGCAAAAACTTCACGCTTTCCGCCGATCCGGATTCCGCCTTTGTTTATGTGGCTTCGTTCGGGTATCACGAACTGTATGTGAACGGGAAAAAGGTCACTGAAAATGTGATGAATCCGGTTTCGTCTTACATGAAGAAGCGGATTCCCTATCTGACCTATGATATTTCGGACTATCTGAATAAGGGTGATAACGTCATCGCTGTCTGGCATGCGGCGGGCTGGGCGCGTTGGCGGCGTATTCGGGAATATCGAAATATTCCTTTTGTATTTAAGGCGCAGGCGGAAATTATAGCCGGCGGGAAGGCGTTATCTTTATCTTCTGACATCAGTTGGAAATGTAAGAAAAGTCACAGCGAATATTATGGCGACTGGGATATTCTGAATTTCGGTGGGGAAACCATTGACGACCGTTTGCAAGAAGAGGGGTGGAATACGGCCGCCTATGACGACAGCTCCTGGGCAAACGCAGTTGTGTTTAATGCCGCCGAGCTCAATTCCAACATTCCGGATGGCGATAATATCAGCATATACCTTGGTGGAGGAAAGAGCAGGACCATGCGATCGGAATACAGCGACATCAAAGCCGAGCTCAGTGCGCAGATGGTGGAGCCGCAGGTTCGGTTTAAGGAGATTACACCCATTGAAGTGCTTGATAATGGGGACGGAACCTATCGCATTGATATGGGCGAGAACTATACCGGCTTCTTTGAAATGAATTTGTATAACGGCAAAGAAGGCGAATCGGTCTTCTTTGAAATCAGTGACCAGACCGAACTGATCATGAACTGGGATCAGAAAAGCCAATATATTTATGGAAAAAGCGGTAAGGGGCGTTTTACGAACCGCTTTAATATAGGGGCCGGCCGATGGATCACGGTCTACGGTTTGAACTACAAGCCGGAGTTGAAAGATATCAAGGGATTTGTGGTCACCAATGATCGAAAGCAGATCAGTAAATTTGAAAGCTCCAGCGAGCTGTTAAATCAGATTTATAAAGTAAACCTCGATACGTATCTGGCCAACACCATGGATGGCATTCTGGTGGATTGCCCGCACCGCGAGCGACGCGGCTGGGGCGAGGTGACTGTGGCGGCGATGTATGGAGATGCGCTGCCCAACTTTGAAAGCGGCGCCTATATGGAGCAGTACCTTCAGTTTCAACGCGATGCCCAGTTCAAGGACGGCCAGATCCGCGCGGTCATCAATGAAGAGGACCGTCCGTTCCTGATGTGGAAGGCCAATAGTCCAATCACGGTTTGGGAAACCTATAAGATGCTGGGCGATAAAAAAGTGCTGCGAGATAACTATGATTCCATGCAGAAATGGATGCAGTGGTTGTGCGATGCCTCTGACTATGAAACGGGGGGCGCGCTGAAAATAGGGGAGCGCGGAAAGCGTGAAATGCCCGGTTTGGGCGACTGGTGTACGCCCAGAGGAAATTTCTGGGATAGCAGTAATTCGCCGGATGCGGCTCATTTCAATAACTGTGTGTATGCCTTCATGCTGGAGTGTGCGCAAAAGACGGCCGAAGCGTTAGGTGAAACCAAGGATGCAGAAACGTATGCTGATCGGCTGAAGGTTCAACAAAAAGCGGTGCACAAATTGTCCTACGACCCAGCGACGGGAAAGTATCTTGATGGGAAACAGGTCGATCAGGCTTTTGCTCTGTTGGCCGGTGTGACGCCCGGAAAAGAGAGAAACAAGGTCCGTGCACAACTCGTCGATAATGTGCTGTATATGTTCCCGTATTATGACACGGGAAGCTCAGGGCAGGCGCTCTATACCCGCTACTTTACGGAAGGTGGCGAACGCATGGACCTGATCTATGAACTGCTTAAGGATACGCGCCATCCAAGCTACGGCTATTTTATCAGGGAAGGTAAAACCGTGTGGCCGGAACGTTGGTCTGCGGTTGGAAACAGTCAGATTCACACGTGTTACACCGGAATCGGCGGTTACTTCATTAAAGGCTTCGGCGGCATCCGCCCTGATCCGTCCGATCTGGGAATGAAAAACTTCCTCATAAAACCCACGCCTGTCGGTGATCTTAGGTTTGCCAACACAGAATTCGAATCCATGTACGGTAATATCGTGGTGAACTGGAAGCGTGATGACCAGACGGCGAGCTATCACATCGAAGTGCCGCCCAACTGCACCGCCAAGGTCTATCTTCCAGCCCTTGGAAAACAAGATGTGAAAGAGGGCGATGTTCCTGCGGAAAAAGCCGAAGGCGTGAAATATGTCGGTGCGGAATCCAGTGATGCCGTCGGCAACTATGTGATCTATAAAGTGGCATCAGGCGTGTATGATTTTACCGTAAGCGAACAGCCAGAAATCTCGTTCCCGGATCCGTTGTATACGGGTTCAAACCTTTCAAAAATAGGTCGAATGAATGCCTCATCCATGTTTATTGAAACTGAAAAGCTGCCGGGCTTCGAAGCCTTCAAAGCGAACGACGAAGATCCGGAAACAGCCTGGAAAGCCGGCGATGTTAACGATCAGTGGCTGGAAGTGGAATGGATTAAGCCGCACACCTTCAGCAAAGTCGTTATCAACGAAGTCGGAAACGAAATCAAAGGTTACAACGTTCAGGCCTGGGATGGAAGCGCGTGGAAAGATTTGGTTTCGGGGGACGCCATTGGTGTGGAGAAAATACATGCCTTTGATGCGGTGACAGCAACCAAATGCCGACTACTTATTACCGAAGCTTCGGCGGCGGCATCTGTTTCAGAGTTCCAGCTGCATACTGCGAAATGAACGTGCCTGTGTCTTGATTAAAAACAGGGGAAGGTTTTGAGCCGTTCTTTCTAACAACTATTGCTCCGGCGATTAAATATTGAGAATCCCATGCGACTGATTAATGGCCACAAAGAGTCTCAAAAGGCACGAAAACTCAGAGGTTCGGGTCTTTGTGTTTCTTGTGCCTTTTCGTGGCTATCCTCACAACATTTAGTCGCCGTATCTATAGGCATCTTTTATGAAGACATTTTTTGCATGTGTGGCAAGCGTAACCTTATTGCCCTGCGCTTTCAGTTACGCGGGGGGAACTCCCCGTACGGAACGCCCGAATATTCTTTTTATTCTGGCCGATGACCTAGGCTATTCCGATGTAGGTTTTATGGGCAGCGATTATTATGAAACCCCTCATCTGGATGCCCTGTCGGAGCAGGGTATGGTGTTTACGGATGGGTATTCGGGGTGCCAGGTCTGTAGCCCGGCGAGAGCCAGCATTATGACCGGTCAGTTTGCCTCCCGTCATGGAATTACCGATTGGATCGGTGCCGCGACGGGGGAACAGTGGCAAACGAAAAAAAAGCGCAACAGCAAACTCCTGCCGCCTGAATATAACTGGCATATGGCTCAAGAAGATATCACGATGGCCGAAGCGTTCCAATCGGCGGGCTACACTACGTTCTTTGCCGGAAAGTGGCATTTGGGCGGCAAAGGAAATTATCCGGAAGATCACGGATTTGACATTAATAAGGGCGGTATTGACCGAGGCTCTCCGCCGGGCGGTTTTTTTGCCCCCTTCAATAATCCAAAACTGAAGAATCACGAACGCGGCGAAAACCTGTCGATGCGCCTAGCCAAAGAAACGGCCACCTTTATGGCGGCCTCAAAAGATAAACCCTTTTTGGCCTATCTCTCTTTTTACGCCGTGCATGCCCCCATTCAGACCACGCAAGAAAAGTGGAAGAAGTATCGCGATAAAGCCGAAAAGATGGGGGTTGCCGAACAGGGGTTTGAAGATGGCGACTTGCTCCCCATGCGGATGCATCAGGACAATCCGGTTTATGCCGGGTTGATTGAATCGATGGATGACGCCGTCGGCCATGTTTTGAACGCGCTTAAGGAAAATGGATTGGACAAAAATACGATCGTGGTTTTCACGTCCGACAATGGCGGGGTGGTTTCGGGCGATCATTATTCAACCAGCTGCTTCCCTTTAAAAGGGGGCAAGGGCTATCAATGGGAAGGGGGAATTCGTATTCCTTATGTTGTACGTGTACCATGGATGAATCATCACGGCCAGCGAAACAGCACGCCCGTGGCGGGGAGCGACTTTTATCCTACGCTGTTGGA
>CAKZQV010000053.1 GCA_937141895.1 uncultured Verrucomicrobiota bacterium | reverse complement strand
CCCATATGCAATGGAACAGGATTGCATTCACCTATATGGAAAATATGTCCCATCTGTGAGGGAGCGGGCTCCCAAATTTGCTATGATTGTGGTGGTGATGGTGAGTGTGGTCTGTGTTCAGGCGGGTTTGTATATGAGCAAGCTAGAAAAGAAATCTGTGATATTTGCGAGGGGACGGGGAAATGCATCTCATGTGATGGTGAAGGAAAAGTGGAGTGTTATTGTGTTGAGTGGAAAAAAATCAATACACATGGCTTCGTTGATATTATATCATTATTAAAGGAAACTTGGTCTGCTGTTAGGGTGGGGCATATAGATCGGATAATAGTTGATCTTCCCAAAATGATATTAAGAATGCCAGATCCTGAGAGAAAGCAGATGGCGACGTATGCGTGTGATGCTTTAAGCAGAATAGACTCAGAGGGCAGTGTTTCATCACATGTTAAAAGAAAGCTGGAGTCGGGAATTGGAGTTTTCCCTGTTGGGAAAACAGTATTTAAGAAAATTTCGACGGAGTGCTAGAGCTCTCCATTAAAGATGGGAGCGAACCAAGCTTTGCTGTTTCGTAAAGAATGATGCTGGGCTGACGATGGAAATATCTACGGTTTTCAAATTTGGCTGTTTAGCTAGTGGGATCAAAAATAACGAAAGCGGGCTCGCCCCCGTATTTGGTGGAGAGCCAAAACTTTCCGGTTTCTTTCCGGTTGTGCCCTCAAAATGGCTGGAAATATCCAGTGCTATCGGATTCCCGCGAGAAATGGAGAATTGTGTTTCAGGTAATAAAAAAGGGCCTTTCGGTTAAGAAAGGCCCTCTGGAAAGTGGAGCGGGCGAACAGATTCGAACTGTCGTAACCAGCTTGGAAGGCTGGGGTTCTACCATTGAACTACGCCCGCAATGTTTTTCGTAGAAACGAGCGCATAAGGTAGCGACCGGATGGGGTGGCGTCAAGGGTGTTAACCTAACTTTTTGCAAACCAACGCGTGGTTCATTCGCGGGTTGTTCATAACGTGCTGAATAGCAGGAAGTCAGCGGTTTTTGAGGTTCCAGATCCAAAACTGCAGGCGTTTGAGCAGGGGCGGTTTATTGGCTGCTTTTTCAACCTGTGCTTTCGGTTTCCGCAGCTTCGGCTCCTTCTGCGGTTCGCGCATATAGTCTCTGTCTGAGATTCCCATTTGGATTTACTTGCCCTTTCTTGGTCAATTCGTAAACAGTACGCGCCCCATGAGCAAGAAAAAGAAGACAGTATTGCGGGTCATGAGCGACGATTGGCTTGATCCCATTGATTTTAAAGCGGAATTTCCAAACCCTGGAAATCCGCTGGAGGTGGATATTGGATCGGGAAAGGGCCGTTTTTTGACGGCGCGTTCCGGAAAATATCCGGAGACCAATTTTCTGGGTATTGAGCGCCAGCTGGGTCGCATCAACAGCAGCGGTCGGCGTTGCGAGCGGGCGGGGCGTGAAAACTGCCGCGTTTTCCGTATGGAAGGCTACTATGCCATCAACTATCTGATGCCGGCCGACTATGTGGCGAATTACTATTTTTTCTTTCCGGATCCCTGGCCGAAGGATCGGCACCACGACAATCGACTTTTTAATCCGGCTTTTATGGATGCCCTGCATAAAACCTTGATCAGCGATGGATGCCTGCACGTCTCATCGGATCATTTGCCCTATTTTGAAGAAATCCATGCGTTGCTGAAAGCCGACGACCGTTTTGAAGAGATCGAAGCCTTTGTTCCGGAGGCCGATGAGATCACCGACTTTGAGCTGATCTTTTCCTATAAAAAAATCGGGCGATGTTCGTTTAGGAAAAGAAGCATGGAGTAATGGAGCAGGGAGTATTGGAGGTTGGGAAATGCGCAAAAACCGGAATAGGGGATATCAGCAGTTGAGAGTCTGGGAGGACGCGATTGAGTTTTACAAACTGAATTGCGATGTATTCCGGCCATTTTCCTACGAACTTAGACGAATCACCTCACAACAGGTTGCGTCATCTGATTCTATTCATCGAAATATTGCGGAAGGGTACTGCCGCAGATCAATCCGAGAATATATTCAGTTTCTTTACATTGCTCTGGGTTCCTTAGGAGAGACGGTTTCCGGTCTCTTCGCTTGCCGAAAAGCGAATCAGATTACCGAGGATCAGTTCGAAGAGTTGGATGCAGTTGCCTTTAAACTGGAAAACGGGCTGTTAAAGCTTATTTCTAAACTCGAAGAAAAATGCGAAACTGGAGACTGGCAAGATCAGTTGATGATCAAAGAAAGTAATACCATCTACGAATGCAATGAATAATCTATTTCTCCACACTCCAAAGCTCCAAAACTCCATGTTTACCGGAGGCATTTTCTATGCCTAGAAAAAAGCCAGAGGTCAGCATGCATAGCTACGGGTTGTATGACGGTTGGGATCGGGATAGCAAGGAGCTCCCGACGCTGGTTAAAATTACGACCGAGATCGAAACTGAACTGGATATTGAATTTGGGTATATCTTGCGGATTCAGCATGCCCGGAACAGCAAGATTACCTTTCGGATCGAACATCCTCCATTCAGGGATTCATCGGGCAATCTCGCGGCACCCTTTGATGGTGAGCTCTATGTGAAAACCAACGACTTTCGTTTTTTTCTCGGCGATACGATCTGGGCGCCGGTGGAAAATAAAAAAGGGACGTGGCGCCTGATCACCTGGCTGGATGGCCAGCAGGTTGCAGACAAAACGCTGAACATGATCTAACCTGAATATCGCTTGTCGATTTTCGTTTGCAGTCTATACTGTTGTTTGAGCGATTGCGAAAAAGCAAATGGAGGTCGTAATGAGTATTGTTTCTAATCTTCTGGATTCCAAAGGGCACGATGTACTGACGGTTAAACCGGAACAGCCTTTACACGATGTGGTGGACCTGATGTCGAACCGGTCGGCGGGAACGGCCATCGTGATGGATGAGGGAGAAGTAAAGGGCATTCTTTCTGAGCGGGATGTTTTCCGTAAAGTCGTACTGCCGCGTTTAAATGTCGATGACGTAACCGTCGGCGATGTGATGTCAAAAACCCTGACGACGGTAACGCCCGAAACGGAGCTTTCGGAATGCATGGAAATTATGACCGATAAGCGGATTCGTCATCTGCCGGTCCTGCGCGATAAACAGCTGCGCGGCATTATCTCGATCGGCGACGTGGTAAAATATCTGCTACTTGAAAAGGACTTCAAGATCCGCAATCTCGAAACCTATATTTCCAGCGCGAAGGAATAAGAGAAATCGGTTCTCGGAGATTTGTTAGGTCGCAGGGCCTGGGATCCTCCAGTTGGAGTTGTCAAGACCCACAGTTCTAAAGCCTCGAACCCTTCAGATTAGATAATCAGGTTTTCCAGCTGCGGGCGGCTCACTTTTTCCAGTGAGTCGGTCACGGCATCCGCTTCCATCAGATAGTTACGGTCATAGCTGTTGGTCACGGCCAGCACTTTCAGGCCAGCGCCTTTGGCTGACAGTATCCCGGCCGGCGTATCTTCAATGGCGACCACCGTGGCTGGATCCTCAATGCCCAGTTTTTCGCAGGTTAATTGATAGGGCGCCGGGTCTGGTTTGCTCTTCTTTGTATCCTCAGCAGTTACAATCTGGCTGAAGCAGCCGGCGATCCCCAGATTTCCAATGATTGGAAGAATATCTTCACGCAGCGCACCGCTGCACAGAGCGACCGGGAGACGAACTGGAATACTCTTAATCAATTCCACCGCTCCGGGCAGGGGCGTGACATCACCTTCGCGGATATATTTCTGAAAAATTTCGGCTTTATTTTTAATCAAGCGCTTTAAATCTCTGGAACTCATTTTTTTATCGTTGAGTTTATGCGCTTCTCTAAAGGCATCGCGATCATCAAAGCCGATGTAAAGTTCGCAATAATCCTCCCAGCTTATTTCAATATCCAAAGGATTCAATACTTCATTAAATGCACGAAAGTGCATGGGCTCGCTGTCGACAATGATGCCGTCAAAATCAAAAATTACTGCGGAAAGCATGGTCCATCCTCGTTTGTTCTATTTCTTAAACTGCTAATAGACGCTAATGAACGCCAATTTTCCAC
>CAKZQV010000052.1 GCA_937141895.1 uncultured Verrucomicrobiota bacterium | reverse complement strand
TCAACCTCGTTAGCGAGGTGCTTCCGCCCGATGTGTTTTTTCTAAAAGCGGGTTTCAGCTCGTTTTAAGAACCGGTTTTCCGGTTGCTGGTGTAAAAGAGTATCGATTTGCCGTTTTTGCACCATCGGTGATTCCCTGAAAAGAACTATCCTTTTCCCTTACAGGCCGGAACTGTTTGAAATCTCATAATTAATTTTTCCCGATGGTTGGAACTTTCTAATGGATGGAACTGAATCCAGAAATGCTACCGAATGAATACGAAGTTTCGTTGCCAAGAGGCACCCGCCGTTCGAATGCTTTAGAAGGAAAACAATTCGTGGTGGATTTGGGAGGGCGGCACCTGTTTCTGGCGCAAGGCCGCTTCGAGTTTGGTGACCATGGCGGGCGGACCGCAGAGAAAGAACTCGCATTCGACCAGCCGCTCGGCGAGGTGCTTGCGAATTAGATCGGCCGTGATGAAGCCTTTTTCGAATTCGCGGTGGCGCGGTGCGTCGTTCAGCACATGGGTCACGTCCACCTGATCGGCGTTTTCGAGTTCCTCGCGGTGGGCAATGTCGTCCACGTCCGGATTGCCGTAGAACAGATAGGCTTCGCGTCCAGAGCATTTTTCGAATTCGGCGGCCATCCGCCGGAACGGGGTGACTCCGATGCCGCCGGCCAGCATGACGATGACGCGGTCGGTTTGGAATGCCTCCCGTCCGAAGACCCCGTACGGGCCGTCCACGAGGAACCGTTCCCCGGGTTGGGTGTTCTGGAGTTTTGTGCTGATGCGTCCGGCGGCGAAGACCGTGATGCCCAGCTCGCCGGTTTCTTCGTCGTATTTCGAAATGGTGAAGGGGCGGGCGGGTTGAAAGAGGCCGCAGCGGAAAAAGGCAAACTGAGCACAGCCGGGATTCAGCGCCCGTCCGTGCGCAAGCCGGTTTCGCCCAGCGTCATTCCGATGGGAAACCCGTGAATGAAGGCCAGTGGCAACAGGGCGTAGCTGCTCAGATGAATGCCGCACGAAAGCCGGGAACGCAGCAGTGTGCTACTGGCGACGATGAGCAGCAGGAGAATCAGGGCCACAATGCCCAGTGGAACATAAAGATCCAGCGGGGCAGTTAGGTCGCCGATTCCCAGCAGGGGTTGCAGGTCCAGTTTGATGCGATAGTAGGGAACGATGAATACAGGATGCAGCAGGATAAGGAAAAATGCCCCGATCCCGATGCGCCGATGCAGCCGGATGATCCACAGATAGTCCGGCGTAATCCAGCGGGCGAACGCTCGCCGATAGCCCAACAGAAACTGCCAGAAAAAGAGCACGGTGCCGCACAGCGAACCGATCTTCGCCAACAGCTTGAACGCATTGAGCACCAAGGTGGCTTCGTCGAGACGGATGAAGAAGGCGGGGGCGGCAGCGGAGGCCATCACGATGAAGATGAGTCCGTTTTTTGGAGTGTGTCCGGTTTCATTTTTGTTGTGCTTCTCCAAACGGGGTTAATTAAAGGGCGCGGTTACAACCATACATTGGCCAGCCAGCCGAGCAGGATCACCTGCGGAACAGTAACGATAGGCAGCAGTAGGGCAGCGCGCCGGCCGACATTACTCCAAAGCAAACCGATTTCGGTATAGTCCGTCGCAACCCCTGCCATCAGAAAAACAAAGCTGTTACCCAGAGCTCCTGTTTGACGAAATAGCTCGAATGCCATCGGAGCGGAACCTTCGGAACACACTTCCAATACGGTGGCTACGAACAGAGTAGCCAGCAGGCCCAGGAAAGACGATCCTAGGTAGTTTTGAAAAAAAACATGCGGGACATATGCCCCCGCCAAACTGGCCAGACCAATCCCCAGCAGAATCCACCACATCACCATATTTCCAAGCGACACCGCCCCATTCCAGGTTCCGCGCAGACCATCAGCAAGGCTTTCGTCTGAATCGCGCAGGCTACGGAACCATTTTCTGATCTCCACCACGACCGCTCCATCCCCTTCGGGGTTTGCTTTGTTCGTGTTGGATTCAACCCATCCCCTCTTTTCCAACACCTGGAATATAAAACCAGTGTTGATGCCGACCAAGAGAGCCGCGAGAATAATGAAGAGAGCTCCACTACCGAAAAAGCCGAAGAGCATGATCGTCAGCGGAAGGTTGGCCCAAGGACTGGCCAGGAGAAATGCAATAACTGAAGATGTGGCGGCCCCTTTTTTATGCAATTCAATACCCAGCGCCAGGATGCCGTGGGAGCAGGCGCTCAGCAGAAAACCCAGCACCACGGCAGTAAAAATGGTACGTTTTTTCTTCCGGGCCAACAGATGCGAAATCATTTCGTCCGGAACATAGTGGTCTACCGCCCCGCCGATCAAAAGCCCAAGCAAAATGGCCCACCAAATGGAGCCTAAATATTCGGCCAGTGATTCCCTGAATGGAACCAGCAGAGGCACGATAAATGAAAGGCCGACTAACGTTGCAAGCGTCAAGGCGATGAGCACCACCTTGTTTTTTATCCAGATGGGAGCACCGGTTTTCATGCCAGCTGCCGGATGCGCTTAACCAAGTCCTTTTCGTAGATGGGAGACAAGAGAAATTCGCCCCTCTCCAGATCCTTGACCCGGTTGGCCAGGGGCATTTGGTATTGCGTAACGGCCACCAGAATCGGAACGCCATCAAAGCGGGGTTTCCCGTGCAGGGTTTCGCAGAGTTCGCGGATGGCTCGCTCCTCATAACGTTTAGAAAAAACGATAATCCCATCCAGATGATTACATTTTATGGGGATGTCATCTTCGGGTTGCCAACCGCCGGGAGCAGCGATCCAGTTCCACGATTGATCAAAGGTGGATTCATCCATTTTTGCATCCGGATTATCCTGTGTGTTAACCAGCAATACGTTGCGGCCTGTATGTGTAAGCTTTGCCATAATGTATGTTCCTTTTGATCACCCCGTGACGGCAATAGCCTGAACCGGGCAGCTTTCAGCTGCTTCTACGCATTCTTCTTTGGTGCTTTCCGGAACGGGATCCGCCTTAACCTTGGCCAGCGCATCCTCCATTTCGAATACTTCGGAACAGATCGCTGCGCACACCCCGCAACCTGTGCATTTTTCTTCAATAACCATTGCCTGTATCATTCTTTTTTCTCCTGTTTATTTCTCTCGGTCACTCCACCAGTAGTCCGGTTTATCAAAGTGCGCGAAGAGCGCGGTCTCGAACGCCCGGTCCACAGGCATACCGCGTTTAAGTTTCGGAATACGCTCGATAGTATCCCGGCTCAGATCACAAGCCAGGGTTCCATTTTCCCAATCGAAGTTGCTGAACCAATCCGGAGAGAGCAGAATGAGCTCTCCGGGCAGCCATTTCCGGGTATCGATCTGTACATAGCGGATTGTCCAACTCTTATCGTCCATCACCAGATCTTCCACATGACCAAACACATCGTCTTTTGCCGCCACCTTATATGAACGAATCGTCTCCAGAGAACGCAGGTGAGGATCGCCCTCATCCTCTTCTCCGATGGCCCCGCCCGGCGGCGTAGCCGCAAACAGTGCTGATGGTTCAACACCTAAGCCCCATGGATAGTATTCGCCCGCCCAGTAATAGGGATACCGATAGGTTTTAAACCACTCTCGCTCATGCTGGCGCGACACGGGCGCATCCGCGTCCAGCGAAGGTTGATTTTCCACCTGCTCTCTGGTCAGTTTCACTTCGAAGCGTTTGTTGTCCCAATCGGGCGTGCCCAGAGAAACCGGCGACACCAGAATGGTACGTCCGGGAAGCCACGTTCCGGTGTCGGCCACCATATATCGAACCGTCCAGTGTTTTTCATCAAACAGGAAATCCTTGACCCGTCCGATGGTGCCGTCGGTGGCTTCCAGCCTGAACTGCTTCAATTCATGTAAATAGTGCAACATATTCAGATCTCCTTTCGCTTTTTATTCTTTCACCTCAACTTCACGTGCGGTCTGCCACAGGCCGTGAATATTGCAATAGGAAGAGGCCAGCAACGTGCCGCTGCAGTCGATACGGATACAGGTGGCTGAGCACGGGTGCGTATACACGCCGTCGTCATCGCCGTCGCCGCTCTCGCCGTGCGACGCGAAGTCAAAGGTAGCAACGTGTTGCGGAATCTTACCGCCTTCCGGCAGGAAGTAGAGTTCGATCCAGCGGATATGATGTTCCACCGTATTCGGATGCTCGATTTCCTTACCGACCGAAACCTCGACTTTAAAATATGAATTTTTTACCACCTGCTCCGGTGCTTCAATCACCGGTGCGTGTTTTTCATTTTTCCAGTCATCGGACTGAATGAGTTTATCCAATGTTTGTTTTCTCATATTTAGTTCTCCTATCCGTTTGAGATGAGATTATGGAAGCATGAATGTGCGAATTCTGCCATCGGGGTACGGCTGATATGCAAAAGCCAAAACCCTGACAGAATCTAGAGAAATGGCCGATCCTTCAGCGTATCGATGGTGCCAGAATGATGACCGTAGGGAACATGGAGACCGGCCAAGACCTTTTACGATTTTGCGCCTTCCGCTTCAGCCTGCGTCTGACGGGCTTTTTCAATCATCTGTAATTCGAAGGGCTTACTGGCTTCACCCATATATACCGTGCGGTGCGGGAATGGAATTTCGATGTTGTTTTCGTCGAATGCATATTTTATACGGCGCAGATATTCACGCCCCACCTCCCACTGGCGGATCGGCTTGGTCCTGATGCGGCCCTTTATTACCACGGATGAATCGCCAAATTTATCCACCCCGAAAATATCGGGTTCCTCAAGCATGATGGATCCGAAATGAGGGTCCTCCTTCATCGTCTTCCCCACGTCTTCCATCACGGCAATGACCCGATCGGTATCCTCTTTGTAGGCCACCCCGATGTCGAAAATGTGTGCCGACCATTCCTGGGTCAGATTGGACAGAGTATTAATTGAGCCGTTGGGAAAGACATGAACCACCCCGCCAAGATCGCGCAG
>CAKZQV010000051.1 GCA_937141895.1 uncultured Verrucomicrobiota bacterium | reverse complement strand
GGATCTGGATGAAAGGGCAATTAAAGGAATCCAGCTCAACCCCCTTCGGACTGGTTAAGGTGGGTTGGTCGGCTGAAACCTTCAGTTTCCATGCGTGTTTTTCTTCAAAAATACCTTCGGATTTCAGGGCGTCCATTTTCCAAGTTTTCGTTGCGGCTTCCCCGAAATGTTCCGGCGCATATTCACGCGATGCGTCATAGCAGATTTCCCAGTCCAGCTTTTCGTCATAAAAATGCCAACCGGCGGTCGTGCCGCGGAACCCGTTTTCGTATGGCACCTGGATCCAGTGAGGAAATGGCCAGCCATGATCATGCGACGACGCTCCGTGCTGCTGCGTCAGCACATACCCATCGTCCGCCAATCCCTGATCCGTCAGCACGTTTCGATGCTGTTCCTGTATGGAGCGTTCTCCCCACGCGGCGTCGTTCATCCAGACATCGGAAATCGCCAAATATTCGCGCGGAAAAATCGTATTTTCAATATCCACCCGATTCGTAAAAAATGAATCCATGAAACCATTGGCCCACACCGCACTTTCTGCACATCCGGAAAATTCAAACCGCGTTACATCATCGCCAAGCGTTCCTTGACCGAAGGCAGAAAAGGCACCACACATCAGCGTCATTAAAACTATTTTTTTCATATCAAATTTTCACTCAAACAAAGTGGAGACACGCGTGTCTCCCATAGATCGAGATAGACCCTTTAACATTTTCGAGGGACCTGCATATCCCCGCTCCACTATCCTAATAAAATTTGTATTCCGTGATCACCGACTGGTCAGGCGTGAGCAGGTTAACGTTGCGTAACTCCACAACGTCACCTTCCTTGGAAAGTACAAATCTCAACTTGAGAATGCGTCCCGGAAAATCCATTTTCACCCGAAAGGTTTTCCACTCCGGAGTAAGCGCCTCGGCCACATTGTACCTGGGGTCATCGAATGCATTTGCACCGCTCGACGTCCACTGCACACTGACCGCATTTGCTTTGTCCGACCGCGCCTCAAACTCAATCCACGCGGAACCAACCAGGGAGGGCGTTACGCGGGTGCGTGCATCAAACTGCGGCTGTCCGGCCTTCAGAACCAAAGCGCCGGCCTTGGCAGAAACTTCACCCTCTCCAGTTTGGGTCCACACCCCAACGGTGCGGCCGTTATACGCTTCGTTCCGCTGTGTTTTCAACGAACCCGTTGAGCTGTAATACGCATCGATCTGTGCCGACATGCTCTGCACTTTTTCCGGATACTGGTTCGCCAGATTCTGCGTTTCGCCAATATCCTCATTTAAATTATACAGTTCATAGCGGTGTTGCTGTTCCGAACCATCGAACCAGAACTTCAGCAGTTTCCAATCTCCGGAACGCAACCAGGTACTCGGAACATTCATTGTGGCGCGTACAAATGCCGTGAAATCGCAAAGCGTCGGCCCGCGGTCAAACGCCTCCCCATTCAGAGCTGGCACATAACTGACTCCATCCTTGTGGTCGTCCGGGCGTAATTTTTGCCCAGTCATTTCAAGCAGCGCGGGATAGTGATCCACCGTGGAAATGACCGATCCGTTCACCGAACCGGGCTCTGTTTTTCCGGGCCAGCGGACAATAAGCGGAATGCGCACACCACCCTCATAGTTATTGCCTTTACCGGATCGTAGCGGCTCATTATTGGTGGGCGTAGTTCCGTCGGCTACGTCGTACATATTACCGCCGTTGTCGGAGGTAAAGATCACGATCGTGTCATCCGCAATCCCGTTGGCTTCGAGTGCATCGAGAACCCGGCCCACATTATCGTCCATCACTTCAACCATCGCCGCCATCGTCGGCGAGTGCTGCGGATTGTCCGGATCAGCTTTTTGTTTCCATTTTTCAACCAGCTCCGGTTTCGACTGGAAAGGCGCGTGCACATCGTACAGCCAGAAACACATCAGGAACGGCTCATCTTTGTGATCATAAATATACTCAACGGCGCGTTCGCCTAGATAGTCGTCAATATGCTTATCCGAAGGCAGATCCTGAGGCAGCGTTTTTACTTTATCAAACGGCGGGAAAAATTTCCTTGTTCCGTCCAGTCCGGGGGGTCCGGGATGATGGCGGCCACCGACCACAAAATCGAATCCGTTATTTTCGGGAATATACGGATCATGCCCCAGGTGCCATTTGCCGAGAAACGCGGTGGCATAGCCGGCCTCTTTGAAGGCTTCGCCCAGCGTAAAATATTCTAGCGCCAAATGGTTCGTCGATTTCGGTCCAGCAGCGCGCGCATCCGGAGCGGATTTCGTGGTTTCCACGTGTTTATGATCGCCTTTAATATGACCGGAAGCGCCGGTAAATCCAGTGCGGGCCGGGTATTGCCCGGTCAGGATACTGGACCGCGTCGGACAGCAGAGCGGATTGGCCGAATAGGCATCCGTAAAACGCATGCCCGTGGCGGCCAGACGATCTACATTAGGAGTTTCATAAAACGAACTCCCATAACATCCGGTATCTTTCCAGCCCAGATCATCCACCACGATGAACAGAACATTGGGTTGACGTGCAAACACCGCACTGCACACCATCGTCAAAATCAAAAGTTTAAGTTTCATCACCATTAATCCTCTGCCGTTACGCGTTTTCTCACCCCGTCAAAACATCCTTGATAGATCGCTTTTGCCAAAGCATCCCCCTCCGATTCGGCCACCCCTTCCACCGCAAATTTGCTGCCCCAGTGCAATCGGCAGGCCTTCTCCCCCAAGGCTTCCACCCGAACAAATGCCTGATAGTCTCGAAGCGGAAAATCGCAATCAATCAGATCAATAATGCGGTAGCTAAATGTCATCGCTTCGTCATCAAAATTGACCAGTCGCTCCACCACAAATCCTCCGCCGGCATCCTCGGTCAGGCCGATTTTTCGGACCGCTCCACCTTCAAGCAACTCACTGCTCGTGATCGAGGCATGGTAATCCGGCAAGGTATCGAAGCCGGCAATCAGCGCCCAGACCTCGGAGGCCGGAACCGGATACTCTTCCGACATGGAAACACGAAGTGATGAGCCATTCATGGGTTCCTTTTGCTTCAGTTCGGCGCGCAACGCCTGATAGGTATTGAACGAATCCTGGTGATGACTGGCCGGCTTTTTCTGCAGGCCGAAATTATGAACAATGATGGGTCCGTTATATCCGCTTCCATCCAGCGCCTGTAGCATGGGGCGCAAATCCAGATCGCCTTCATTCAGAGGCTTAATGGCATCGCTCCAGTCCCTGTGATTCTCATTTACTCGATTCGCATATCCACCAGAAATCGTGACAAGTGAAATATGGGGCTGGACGGCCTTAATCACCTCATCAATCCGCTTCAGATTACCATGGCGCAGCTCATGGCAGGAATGAACCGTGAGCGAAACATTCGCCCGATTGGCCCGCTTCAGATAAACCAACGCCTCTTCCGCCGATTCGATAGCCGTATTATCATGTGGATAAATCGAAACCTGGACTTGTTTACGTGCCGCCAGATCCGCGATGTTTTGAATCGTTTGGGTGATGGCTACTTCATTGGTTTTGTCTCCGCCCACAATCAACCACAGCTGGGCATCCAGCGGAGCGAGCGCATCCACCACCCGCTTCACGAGCTCTTCATAATTGCCTCCTGTGGCATTGAGATGCACATAGCCGGCAAAAACCTTCAGGTCCGGCTTAACGGCCAGGTATCGTTCCAGCTTCTCCAGATCGTCAGGGCGCGCAAGTTTTACGGCCACGCCGTCGAACCCGATCCCCTCGATGCTCATGATTTGCTCTTCCGGTGTCGTACCCCGAAAATCCAGATCAAAAATGCCGAACGGATTGTTAGAGGCGAACGTAGCGGTCGCCACGAAACAACAGAGGTATGTAATGGGTGCTGCTATCTTCATTTTTTCCTCAAGTTGGTTCTGAATTACATGAATCCATGTTAGCCGAAGATCCAGCCAGTCGTGGCTAGACCGCCCCTGCGGCATCCCCGTTCTTTCGTTCATCGAGAATTCGGCGCGTTTCTTCGGCCTTGGCACGCGTGATCGGATAAAAATACAAAGCAGCTATAGCAAGGAGAAGCCCCCCGGCCTGTAACCCTACAACGAGCAGTTTCATTTTCACTGCCACGTCAACAGCAAGTCCACCGGCTTCAACGATTGCGGGGTTATAACCGGCGACATTGGCCAGATAACCTCCAAGACCGAAGGTTAAACCCTGCGCCGCCTTCAAACCAAAACCTTTCACGGAACTGAACATGCCTTCACGGCGCCGCTTACTCCTTAGCTCATCATCATCGCAGACATCACCAACCATCGAATCAACCATCAACCAACAACCCTGCAATCCAAGGAAAGCGATAAAGTTGGTAATATACATGGCCCAAGGCCAACGGGGATCCATCGCGAAGTAACTTAGGAAAATGCCCATGAATGCTAAAACCAAACCGGTAATCATGGCGGTGCGTTTACTGGTTCGTTCAGAAATAAACCCAATGAGGAAAACACTGACGTAGGAGAGTGCTACAGCCATCGTACCCAACAATCCCATAAACGTTCCCAATTCCTTGGCGTCACCTCCGAAGACATAGTGCTGCATCAGCAGTGGCGCAATACCGTTTGCAGAAAAAATGGCAACAATAACAAAGACGTACGAGACAAACAGAATGATGAATGAACGGTTAGTCATGGTATAAACCAATGCAGGAATCAAGCGAATCGGCTCTTGCTCTTCAACCTCAAGGTTTTCCCTGCAACTTGCCACAGGAATCATGCCGGAAATCAACACAATCGCAGCAACCCCCACAGTCACCCAGAATGCACCCTGCCCCAAAGTAGGAAAACGATCCGCTGAAGCAAGACGAAACAGCCAAGCGGCGGCCAGCGATCCGGCTAAACCGATATACATACGCCATTTAATAACGCGTGTTCGTTCATCATAATCCGGAGATAACTCCAACCCTAATGCGGTATATGGAACGACAAATAAGGTGTAGGAAATAGCCAACAAACTGCCAACTGCCACAACGTACAAAAAAGGCACATTGCTATGCCAAGGGTTTGCTGCCGTTTCCACCATCGGAACCGTCCATAGCATGGGAAGCAAAATTGTACACAGCAACACGCCCCAAAACATAAAGGGCCGGCGGCGTCCAAAACGTGACTTACAGTTATCTGATAAATTACCAATCCACGGATCCGTGATTGCATCAATAATACGAGGTAAACCAAGGGCCATCCCTGCCAAGGCCGGACTCAGCTTAAAATGATTCACATAAACTAACGTGCCCAACGCGACCATGGTATTGAACATAAAATTATCAGCCAACCCACCGAATCCCCAGCCGATGCGGGTGAGGAAAGGAACTTTATCAGCGGGTGGTACTTTATGAACGGGATGATTTTTTGTCATTTTAATCCTTTGTATTAAACGATCAGTGCCATGGCATCAGTTAATGACAACATGCGGGTTTCTTTATCGGCGGGAAGCACGTTGAACACATGACGCCCCGGCTCTA
>CAKZQV010000050.1 GCA_937141895.1 uncultured Verrucomicrobiota bacterium | reverse complement strand
TTCGGATGCATTCGTTAAATCAAGTTTTAGGTCATTCTCCTGAGCGCGACTCCAGGCACAGGTGACCGGATGGAGATCGGCAAAGGCGATTTTGCAGGCGCGACCCAGCAGTCCGCTGGCCCCGGTGATCATGATTTTCATGCTTAAATCTCGTCGGCGTGCTTTTTCATATAATTGATCAGCTCGGCCTGGGTGCAGGTCGCGGTACCCAGTTTTCCGACCACGACACCGGCGGCAAAGTTGGAGAGTTCGGCGGCTTCGAGGAACGTTGCACCGCAGGCGAGGGCCAGCACATAGGTGGCAATTACGGTGTCGCCCGCGCCGGATACATCAAACACTTCGCGCGCACGGGTGGGAATGTGTTGCGGATCGCCTGCTTCATCGCAAAGCAACATCCCGTGCGGCCCGAGCGTGATCAGGGTATGGCGGGCTTTCCACTTTTCCTTGAGCACCCGGCCCACTTCCAGAAGCGGTTGGTCTTCAAGCGGATTATCCGCCGGGCGACCTTCAGGAACCTTGGCGGAGCCGAATGCTTCTTTGCGGTTGGGGGTAACGACGGAGACGCCTTCCATTTTCAGGATATGATCGTCTTTTGGATCGTAGCCGACTGGAATGCCGGCTTTTTCCGCCGCAGCGAGTACGGTATTCACCACGGCCTGCTGCACAGAACCCTTACCGTAATCCTCAATAATTATGCCGTCGGATTCTTTAATCTCTTTTTCAATGAGTGAGCAGAAGGATGCCATTTCCGATTCTGAAATGGTCAGGTATTCCTCGCGGTCGACGCGCACGACCTGTTGCTGTTCGGCCACGATACGTGTTTTTACGCACGTCGGATGGGTGCTGTGTTCTATGATGGCGTTGAGATAGACGCCGGAATCAGAGAGCTGACCCTTTAACTCGATACCCAGAATATCCTGACCGATAATGCCGGCCATGGCTGCTTTCCCGCCTAACGCCAAAAGATTGGAGGCTACGTTGCAGGCGCCACCGGGCATCGCTTTTTCGTGTGAGACATGGACCACCGGAACCGGGGCCTCGGGAGAAATGCGGGAAACCGATCCGTAGACAAAACGGTCCATCATTAAGTCGCCCACCACTAGGATTCTTTTGTTCGATGCGCTGTTCAGCAGTTCATTTGCGCGCTCAATCGTAATTTTCATTTTCACTCGCTCTCTTTAACCCAGAAATCGTCGCCTGGCCCCGAAACCTTCTGCAACTTTACATTGATCTTACCGACGGCCACTTTGGCCTGTACTAACGTAACCATGCGGCGCTCTTGCTTTGAAACCCAAAAGAAGATTTTTCCTTCCCGAAGAAACAGGGCATCAAATTCAGCCACGGGCTCGAGTACGCTGCATTCCACTTTTCCATAGATTGGAAGTTTGGCTTTCTTCTCCTTCAGTAAGCCCACGCCCATTTCATGCATTTTTCCATCCACATAGAGGGTGTGCATATTGGAGGTCAGTTCCTTCATATCGGTTTGCCGCATGGAGTAGAGAAAACTCATGACTTCCCGGGTATCTGCCGCTATCTCAATCGAATTGGTTGTGCCGGCCAAGCGGTCGATATAGACCGCCGTTCGATTCTCATGGTCAAAGTGCGTCTCGTTACTTTTTTTCCGGGAACCTTCATTTAGAATAATATCGAGGCGAACGGGGAGGGCGGTTGCGGGATCAATGATCACTTCCGTAATGTCGTCCACTTTATAAATGTGGCTATAGGCCTTGTACGTCTGTGTAACCATTCTAATTCGAACCAGATCCCGGTCGTTTTCGTGAACCGCATCCGTTGTTGTTTTGGACCACGCCAGCGGAAGGCCCATCCAGGAGACCTTATATTCCGAAACTTCGCCGGGAACAAAACAGCTGGAAAAATCCTCCGCTCCTGCCGAAAATGACAGAAAAACGCAGAGCAGGGATGATGCAAAAAATTTCATGCCGCTATTTTCGTTTAAACTGACGACAGATGAGGCCGGCCGTTGCAAAAAGTTCACGCGACTGCGGACTGAAGTGATATTCCTCTTCGTAGATCACTTCTTTGATGCCGGCATTAATGATCATTTTCGTGCAGAGCAGGCAGGGACTCAGGGTGCAGTAGAGAGCGCCGTCGCGCACGCTGATCCCGTGATACGCTGCCTGAACAATCGCATTCTCTTCGGCATGGGCACAAATGCAGTCGCCCAGACTTGCGCCGGAAGCCGCATCGGAATTGCAGCGCGGACAGCCACCTTCAAAACAATTTTCGATGCCCTTCGGCGTTCCGTTATAGCCGGTGGAAATAATCCGACGGTCCTGGACGATCAGTGCGGCGACTTTACGCCGACAGCAATTACCGCGCCGTGACACCACGTGGGCGATATCCATGAAATATTCATCCCAGTCGGGACGCTTCTGCTCTTCGTCATTCATCAGAAAAATGTACCGAAACCGAAGGGGATCGGGAACATGAATATGAGGTTAATGTAGACGGAGCATCCTGCTCCGTCTACATTCAGGAAAATTGCACAGGGTAGGGCTCGACCGGAATGGCACTAAGTTAAGCCTGTTTTGCACGATAAGTACTCCGGTGTGGAATCTC
>CAKZQV010000049.1 GCA_937141895.1 uncultured Verrucomicrobiota bacterium | reverse complement strand
GGTCTCAAATTCAATCGCCTTTTGCTTATCAGAAAATGCAATGGCCGTTTCTATACGCCACGGCCGATACTTTGAAGTGTGAGGGCATCCGCTCTCATTGTGCTTCAGAAGTCTTGCCTCAAGATCCTGTGTACAACCCGCATAATGCCGATCAGGATCATGGACTGATACGAAGATGTAGACGTAGTGGAAATTATATGGCATGCCAAGTCGCAGCCTTGGAGCGGGAACCTGAGGCCCGCTTTCGCTCCCCTCGAAATCTCAGGGAGTCTTCAGCGCGGCAGTCTTCGCCATTCGCTCCGCTCTAAGCGAAGACTGGCGGAAAGAGAGGGATTCGAACCCTCGGTACCACGTAAGCAGTACACCGGATTAGCAGTCCAGCACCTTAAGCCACTCAGTCACCTTTCCGCGCTAAAATCGAGGGAGGAAGATAGATGAGCCCCCCACCCTTTGCAAGCGGTTTCTCCCGTATTTTACCCGGATCTTCTCAATGATCCAAAAACTACGAATCCATGCGTATGAACACGAATATATTTTATCATTTGAATACAGCCAGAAGCTTCAACATTTAGTTCATATGCGTTTTACAAAAACCTTTCGCCGCAATGAAGAATGAGCGTCTCGCTCGTTCCCCGCCGCCCGGAAGCAAGCGGGACGCTTACTCTACTTTCACAATAAATGCCGACCGGTTTTTGCAGATGGGACGATTCGCATGCATTGGCGTTTATTCGCGGTTCTTCGATCTACCAAAACTGATACTGTCCATATTGCAGAACATAGAGCCCGAGCACAAAATTGGTGGTTCCGTGGGCAATGATCGGCGCCCAGATATCGCGGGTTTTGATATAGAGTAAACCATAGGCAAAACCACAGATAATGGCCGCACCGACTTCAAAATGCGACACACTGAAGAAAAGTGAAATCAAAGTCAGCATCGGCCAATGGAGCTTGCCTGCATCAATTTTGAAAAACGGACTACCCTGCATCCAGCGGTAAAGAAACCCGCGATAAAAGAATTCTTCAATAATCGCAATAATCACTGTGGAGCCGAACATATGCACCCAGAAGGCAAACCAGCCAGTGACTTTAGGATGATATTCATGAAGGCCGATATGCTCGCCTTCCTCAATGACTTCATACGGCAGTTTGGTCCGCTCGACCGCTTCGCCCATGGAAAGTGCTTCCTGAATTTCCGGCGTTTCAACTTCCATCGGGATTTCATAGAGCTCACGGGTTTTGAGCGGGTTCATGAAGGGGTCTACTAGGAGGCGGTCATACCATTCCGTCAGCATTGGAGCTTTTTGCTGCACCACGGGAATTTCCAACCCGACCCAGACCACAAAAATCAAGAGCCCGACTCCGATACCCGCCGGAATATGCTTCCAGTTCATCTTGGGATACCAGCGCCATGGTCGGAATACGTCGAGCAGAATCAGGCCGCCGATGGTGCGCGCATTGTAATTACTGAACCAGACCATCATGGTCAGCCAGATGGCGAAAGGCAGAACATGGGCAATAACGGCCTTGCCGTTTTCCTTCTGCTCTTCGGGGGAGAGTTCTTCGCGTTGTCGTTCGCTCATGGAATATCCCGTAATTCGTAATGAATAATACGTAACGTTCACTCCGGTAGCGTTCGTTACGGATTACGAATTACGCGTTATTTTTCACTCTCTTCGTCGGTATCAGATATGATTTCTTTTTTTTCCACTTCGTCTTCCGAAGTATCCGGCAGCGAGCTCTCTCTCTGTCCTTTTTTAAATTCACCCAGACTTTTGCCCAGCGAACGTGAAAGCTCCGGCAGTTTTTTTGCGCCGAACAGAAGCAGCACAATAAACAGAATGACTAACAGTTCCGTGCCGCCCGGCATACCAATGGCTAATGTGTGCATGTGACTACTCCTCGCTCAAATCTTTATTAATATCTTCATCCGACTCTTCCGGCTCCTCCTCTTTGGGAGGCAGCTCTCGGTTCCCGCTGAAGTAAAGGAACCATATACAGAACTCATACAGCAAAATCAAGGGAGCCGCCATCAGGATCTGCGTCACCACATCCGGCGGGGTCAGAATCATGGCCAACACAAAGATGCCGACGACCACATAGGGTCGACCCGCACGTAGGCTGTTGGAACTCACCAGCCCCATTCTTCCCAGAATAAGAATGACCACCGGCATCTGGAACGCTACGCCGAATGCCAGAAGCAACTGTAGCGCAAATCCAATGTATTTATTATAAAACCAGATCGATTCGCCACCCAACTGACCGCCGATTTTCAACATCAGGGCCAACGCCAGTGGCAGGGTAACTTTATACCCCATATAAATGCCGGCGAGAAACAAGCCCCCCGAGAACATCGAAATACGCGTCATCACCTTGCGCTCAATGTCGCGTACGCCCGGCATCACAAACAACCCAATAAAAAAGACGACAAACGGGAGGCTCAGCAACAGCCCGCCGAAAAAGGTGACCGTCAGCCACATCTTGATCGCCGCCGCCGGCTCCGAAAACTGTAAGCGAATGCCTCCGATTTCTGATTTCTCCTCGACCGGCACAACGACCTCGGCCTGCACCTGGTAAAAACGGGCGCCGTCCTCCGCAATCACGAGGTCATTCGTGGCCAGTGAATCCGCCGGAATCCGCAATTGAACTGTCGTTTCGTTCAGCACGTCCTGGGCATTTTTGATAATGTAAGGCTCTGCCGGCGCGCGTAGCACCTGAATCAGATGATCTGCTAACGGAAGAACCACCCCCATCCCGACCGCCAGTGCAATAAAGATCCGGATGATCATTTTCCGGAACTCTTCGAGATGCTCCAGAAACGGCATCTCGGAATCGTCGTACCGGAATTTACCTTTCAGCCCTTTAAGCTTTTTGAGCATCATCATCCTCGTCAGCGTCTTCGGGAATCTCATCCCGCTTTTCAGCACCGGCCGTTTCTAAATCTTTTTCCAGATTCTGGAATGTGTCGTCGGAATAGTCGCGTTCTTCGTCTTCGCCGTAATACGCATAATCCTCATCGTGATAATCGTCCATATCGTCATCATCGTAGGCTGCGTCAGCATTCGCATCCGCATTCAGGTCGCCATACATGATTTCACGTTTAAATCCATCCGCCGTATTCCGGATGTGACTCATAAACTCATTAATCTTACGGAACATCTTCGGCGCATCCTTGGCCCCGAACATCACGATCAACACCAGCATCACCACAATAATTTCGGGGCCGCCCGGTCCAATAAACGCAAGTTGTAAAGCATCCACCGGCATCTTTATCCTTCTGCAATGAACAGGTTTTGAATATCCGCCGCGGCCCGGAGCTCATCTGCCACCATCCCGATGGCATCATTTTTCCGCTCATCAAAAAGCATGCTCTCAATATCGTATCGCACCTCTTCATACGGCTGTGTACCGGCCGGCTTACGATCCCGCACCAGCAGAACATGATAGCCAAACTCCGTCTGGAACACATCGCTGAATTCACCCACCGGTGTGCTGAACGCCACATCCTCAAACGTCTGGACCATCTGACCTCGACTAAACCAGCCCAGATCATGTTGCCCGTCATCGCAGTGGGAATAGGCCTTTGCCAATACATCAAAATCTTCACCATTTTTCAGGCGCTCGCGGACATTCAGCAACTCCGCATTCACCTTTTCCAGCGGAAGATCCGGGGACGGATGCTGCACAATATGCGCGGCGCAAACCGCTTCCGGAATCTGGAACTCCTCGACATGCGCTTCATAGTATGCGCGCGAATCCGCTTCACCCGGACGCTCCACACCCTCACAGAGCTGATCAAAATATTTTTCCAACCGAACGCCGTCCGCAATATCGGCCTTGATTTTCGCGATATCATCATCCGAAAGATCAAACTGTTCGCCAAAGGCCTCGGCTCCGCCGTGCTGTTCCTGCAACGCCGTAAACCGGGCTTCAACCTCCTCCGGACGCAGTTCGGCGATCTCCGACCGCGCCTTCTGGATCAGCAGCACACGCTCCACCGCATTTTCCCGCGCATCCGATTCAATTTTCTCCGCCTTTTCCTCCAACTCGGAATACGGCATCTCGCGGGCATAGCGCTCCCGAAGCATCTGGAGCTCCTGCTGAATCAGCCCCTCGCTCACGTCTTCGCCATTCACCAAAATCGGCGCGGTTTCAGATATTGTCTCTTCGCTCATCTATTTTCCACAGTACATCGATAAATTTTTCCCATATTCATAATGTCCGCCGCCGGGCGCCCATTCTGGACAAGTTCCGCCATTTTCTTCATGACCGGATCAATATAGTTGAAGAACGTTTTATATCCTGCGCACAGATAGTTCAACCCCGGTTCACCCTCAGGTGTTTGCTCGAACCGATGTTTCGGGCACTCACCATTGCAGGCAAATAGAAAATCACACGCCCGACAGTATGCGGGAAGACCATCCGATTTATCGCGTCCGAACTGCACCTGCTCCGGGGAATAGAGCATTTCCTCCAGCGAGCGATCCATGATGTTGCCCAGCTTATACTCCGGATACACATAGTGATCGCAGGAATAGACGCCGCCGTCGTGCTCCATCGCCACGGCATTTCCACATTTTTTTGAAAACGTACACAGATTCGGCTACTGGCCACACCATGCACCCAGCGCAACATCAAAAAGATTAACAAAAATTCGGCCCACATCCCCCTGAACCCATTCATCAAAAATGCGGCAGAGAAATTGCCCATACCCCTCCGACGTAACCGACCACGGGGTCACCGTGTCTGACGTGAGATCCCCCACCCGCTCCACGATCGGAATAAACTGCATAAAGGTTACGCCACAGCTTTTCAGGAAATTATAGATTTCCACCGCCTCATCCGGGCTCTGTCGCGTCACGCAGGTGAGCGTATTGAATTCCACGCGATGCTTTTTCAACAGTTCCAAGGATTGGAAAACCTGTTCAAAAGACCCCGCCCCGCCCTTGTTCACGCGGTAGCGGTCATGAATAGGTGCCGGGCCATCGAGGCTCAGGCCCACCAAGAAATTTTCCCGTGCAAAAAATGCACACCAATCTTCATCCAGCTTGGTGCCGTTGGTCTGAAATGAATTATGCACCCGCCGGCCGCCGGCATACCGACGCTGCAGCGCCGTGACCTTGCGGTAAAAATCGAGGCCCATCAGGGTCGGCTCACCGCCCTGCCAGGCAAACGAGAGCTCCGGCGTATGCTGACTCTGGATATATTTTCGGATATAAGCTTCCAGCACCTCGTCGCTCATCCGGTAGTTTTCATCCGCCGGAAACAGCTTCTCTTTGTCGAGATAAAAACAGTAGGTGCAGTCGAGATTACACAGCGGCCCGATCGGCTTGGTCATCACATGAAAAGATCGGGTCGCGGTGTAGCTGGAATTCATATCCATTATTCACAGAAGACCGCAAAGCATGCGAAGAAGATTCACTTTGCGCCCTTAGCGCCTTTTTGTTTACGGGTTTCTATAAGCCTGACGCAGCACAAAATCCATGAGGGTCAGCGCCGCCATGGTTTCAACAATAGGGACCGCACGCGGCACCACACACGGATCGTGGCGCCCCTTGGCTTCGAGAACCGAGGCTTCCCCGTCGAACGTGGCCGTTTCCT
>CAKZQV010000048.1 GCA_937141895.1 uncultured Verrucomicrobiota bacterium | reverse complement strand
GCGGATTTCCTGGTTCACTTCGATGGCTTCGCCGAGGAGCAGGCCTTTGTAGCCGCCGACATAGGCGATGATTTCGGTTTCGGGCGAAATTTCGGTGTAGCGCTCGATTAGACGACCAACCGCGGTTGAGAGGCAGGGCGCGCATCCGCCGGCAGTTAGCAGGGCAACTTTTTTAACAGCCATGTTTTAATTCCTTTCCATTGAGGTGTTTAAAAATGAAGGGCAAATAATGGGAATCATGGGGCAAAACGCAAGCGGTAATTCCCGCATTCGGGTGGGGGTTTCCGGTATCCGGCCGCATATCCTATACGTTTCGGGAACTTCCAATCCTTGGAAAAGCGGCTTAGAGGGCGCTTTTGTGTCTTTCAGATCGTTGAACTCCGGAGCGCTTTCCTGTACACCGTTGTGAACGGAGTGGGACGAAGATATGGCAGATATTTATATTGTACGGGCGCGCTTGAGATTCACAACTATGGTGCTGGCGTTTGCAACGCTGTTGAGCGGTCTGTCGACGTGGCATTTCTGGAAGCAGCTTGAATATGAAGTGGACGAGAGTCGTTTTCTTTTTTCGGCGGTGTTGACCGGAGCTTTGGCCCTCGGTGCTTTGGGCGTGTTTCTTTTCTATCTATCTGCCAACCGGGTGCTGAATCCATCGAGGAAAGTCGTGGACCGTTTTGATCGCACGCCTTGGTGGGCCGTAAATGTGTTCCTCATTCTTGCGGTGATCGGTGTGGCCGGTTTTTTTGTTTTTCGCTATGGCGACCAGGCTGAAAATGAGTTTGAGCTGCTCACCCACGGAAAGTTCCAAGTCTTGGAAGAACGCTTGGAGATGGACCCTGAACTGGTCATGAAAACCGGAGGAGAGGGATTGAACCTTCTGCAAATGGCCTACCGCAGCGACCGACCAGAAGCGGTGGCGCTGCTGATCAAATATAAGAGTCCGGTCTCGGAGCTCGATCCGGCCGGGCAGCATCCTGTGGTTGCATCGCTCCCCAACCTGCCGATGCTCCGGGTACTGCTTGAAAACGGATTCGATCCCGATGCCATCGATGCGGATGGAGTGCCAGCGATTCATCATGCGGCGATTCAGCAGCTTGCCGAAGCGCTCGATCTTTTGCTCGAATCGGGTGCAAATCCCGATAGTCGAAACCTCCTGTATCGGACGGCGCTGATGCAGTGTGTCGAGAACAGCGCGCTTCCAATGATTGGAAAGCTCATTGCAGGCGGGGCAAATGTGGATACATTCGATCAGCGGGGCGATACAGCCCTTCATCTTGCGGTGAGAAAACGTAATGCTGAAAGCATAAAGTTGTTGCTGGGCCATGGCGCAAACCCGGCGATTTATAATTTTATCCATATGACCCCGGTGCATCTCGCTGCGCAAGGTGGATATGAGGAGCTGATTCCACTGTTCGCGGAACATGTGGACACCCTGGATCTGGTTGATGAAGCGGGGCGCACACCCTTGGAGCAAGCCCTGGATAACAGGAAATACGAAACGTCTGAAGTGTTATTGGACCTTGGAGCCAATATTGACCGCACTAAAGCCGACGGCACCACGTTGCTTCACAAAGCCATCAATACTCGCGACTATACCTCCGCCCGCTTCCTGATCCGTTCCGGAGCCCGAACCGACCTGGCCGATAAAAACGGTCGAACCGTACTGGCCATCTGTAAACAGAAGGAACTTCAGGGATTGGTTGAGTTGATTGAAGGTCTTTCAGATATACCTACTGATTAATACTAGTATTAATTACTAGTATTTTATCTTGTCAATCCTTTGACAGTTGCGCCCCCGACCCGATAGGTTCCTTTGCTATTTTATCTATTTTATTTCAAGGGGGATGTTATGGGGAAGCTTTCATTAGTTGACCGGTTGGTTCGGCTTGCTGTCGTTTGTTTAGTTGCATTTGTACCGGCGGTTTCAAAAGCGAGTGCTGTTGCACAGTTGCCTTTTTTCGATGGCTTTGAATCCGGGACTTTTGGCGATTACTGGTCTGTCGATGGTACCGCGAATTATCTGACGGAAATCACTTCCGGCTATGGACCTGCCACCGGTGGAAATCATCTTGTTATGGCCTGTACGGTTGATCGTACCTACTCACGCAATGAAGTAACGCTGACGGTAGATCTGTCCAATTATGGGAATGTGGTACTGACCTATGATGCCATTGAATATGGTGATGAACCAGACGGTCCCCCGAGTTATCCTTTTGTAGGTCATGCGAATTTTGATGGTGTTGCGGTCAGTGAAGATGGAACCAATTGGTATGAAGTGGCTTCATTGAGGGGCTTATCCAGCATCTATACTTCGAAAACCGTTGATCTGGATGCCCTAGTAGCTGCTGCCGGCATCTCTTATAACTCGACGTTCCGCATTCGGTTTAATCAGTATGACAACTATGCTTTGGATACCGATGGCATCGGGATAGATAATGTGGCCATTAACGGTGATCTGCTTGACGATTTGTTCGTTAACCCGACAGCAGCGCAGTCATTCTTCGGATATAAGAACGGGCCGTTTTCTCCGAGCAATTTGTTATTCAGCGTTTCAAACGTGGGTTCGAATTCGCTGTCATGGACTGTCGACAGTGCTCCCTGGCTGATTTGTTCATCTGCGGGGGGTGTGTTGGCTGCAGGGTCGAACGATACAGTGCAGGTATCTCTTGATCCGAATGTTGCGGGATGGGAAACGGGAATCTCTGAAGAATCTATACTGTTCAAAAATGAAGCGAGTGGGTTTGAACAGCAGGTTCCTGTCAGTCTGATCATTAAAGAGCGGGTAATGGATCATTTTGAGTGGGCATCGGTGGGGACCAACCAGGTGGTGGGCATTCCCTTCCCTGTTGTTATTACCGCAAAAGACGGAGGGGGACAGACCTTTTCAGCCTATGCGGAGGCCGTATCTTTATCAGCAGTTTACAGCAACCAGTTTTTCGCAATAGCCCCATCGAATTCGGAAAATTTCGTAGATGGCGTTTGGACCGGTACTGTCACTGTACTTGAAGCTGCCACCAATATCTCTCTACGAGCTGATGATGGTGCGGATCATTTGGGCGATAGTAATCCGTTTAATGCTCAACCCTTTATGCTGTCGGTGATACTTCCCGAGTCAGTAGTTGAAGGCGGTGTGGAATTATCTGCCCGGGTTACGGCCAATCATCCTCCTGAATCTGATTTGTATGTTTCACTCAGTGCGGATCTGGCAAACGATATTGTGATTCCCGCCTCTATTATCTTATCCGCCGGGCAGACCAATGTGTCATTTGATATTCAGGCGGCTGACGACCAGCTGCTTGATGGTACCGTTGATGTGACGGTTACGGCTTCAACGACAAACCATTATTTGGCGGGTTCCAGTGCGTTCCGGGTTCATGACAATGAAACCGCGACCTTGTCTCTATCCTTACCGGAAACCACGTATGAGGGAATCGGAAGACTGGAAGGCTCCCTGCTGGTAAATGCCGCGCCTGAAAATGATATCATGGTGGAGCTTCGATCCAGTGACACCAATGAAATTTCCTTTTCATCTGTGGTGATTCCTGCAGGTCAGACAGTCGCTCCGGTTGAATTTACTGTCATAGACGATGAAGTCATGGATGGGGTTAAAACCGTCATGATTGAAGCGCATGTTCATAACTGGACGGATGATACATGCCACGTGTTTGTTTTTGACAATGAACAGGGCCCAATTGTCCCGGCTGTTCCGGAGGTCCCAGAAGAAGTTCCGGAGGCGTTTAAACTGGTCGAGGTGGGGCAGCTGACCGGCCTGACGGGTGTGACAAAAATTGAGTATTGCCCGGAACGAGATCTTTTATTCCTGATGAGCGGAAATGATGTGCGTATAGTACAAGGCTCCAATGGGGCAGTTCTCGGAAC
>CAKZQV010000047.1 GCA_937141895.1 uncultured Verrucomicrobiota bacterium | reverse complement strand
CAAAAAGCGTGATCAGTGGTTGATCGAGTAATAGCTGATGAAAGGCACCCATGCCTTTATCCCCTAGTTGTTATTCTAAAAATAAAGCCATGCCCCTCAAGCGAGTGGGCATGGCACGAACCTATGTGCAGAACCTACGCGGAGAAGTTGCTTTCAACCCACTCGGTCAGTTCTTTCACAGCATCAATCGATACGTCAAACGCCGCTTTTTCGGTTTCGTCGAGTTCGACTTCGATCACTTTTTCAACACCACCAGCACCCATGATGACCGGAACACCGGCGTAGAGGCCGTTGATGCCATATTCACCGTCCAGCAAAGCGGCACAGGTGAGCACGGATTTTTTGTCCTTCAGGAAGGCTTCAGCCATCTTGATGGCGGAGATGCCCGGGCTGTAGAACGCAGAACCGGTTTTCAGCAGGCCGACGATTTCGCCGCCTGATTTTGCCGTACGGGCCGCGATGGCATTCAGTGTGTCCATTGGAAGCAGCTGGGTCACCGGAACGCCGCCGACGGTAGCGTAACGAATGAGCGGGACCATGGTGTCGCCGTGTCCACCCATAACCATCGCGGTCACGTCTTCCGCCGCAACGCCGAGCTCGAGGGCGATCAGCGAAGAAAAGCGGGAGCTATCGAGTACGCCGGCCATACCGACGACTTTGTTCGCCGGGAACCCGGTGACTTTCTGCATGGTGTACACCATCGCGTCCAGCGGGTTGGTAACAACAATAACAAAGGCATTTGGCGCCTGTTCCTTGATGGCTTCACCGACGGTTTTGATGATGCCGCAGTTGACTTCCAGCAGGTCGTCGCGACTCATGCCCGGTTTACGCGGGAGGCCGGCCGTCACGATCACAACATCGGCATCTCTCATGGCCGCATAGTCGTTGGATCCTGTCAGGTTCGCGGAAGAGGGGATGATGGTGGCGCCGTGCGTGATATCCAGGCTTTTGCCCTGCGGCACACCTTCTGCGATATCGATGGTCACGACGTCGCCGAGTTCTTTCTGCGCGGCCAGAAGGGCCATAGTTCCGCCGATTTGTCCGGCGCCTACAAGTGCAATTTTTTTACGTGCCATATCTCTACTCCTTAATCAGTTAGAAATTTTCAATTAGCGAAAACTACCACCGCCGTTTTCACCCATCAACAAATTGCGGGTAAAAATAATCATCATTTAGGTCTTCGCAATCGATATAAAAATACGGAATGCGGTATACCGGCCCTGCCAAACCTTGGAAAGCCTAAATCGATATTTTTTTATCGTTAGTGCTCCGGGCACATGATCCGCGATTCAACACGCACCCTTTGCGATTTAAATTGCACCGACCCTCGCCGAGGCGCGGGGTTTGCCGAGAGTCTACCCAGCGCACACAAGAGGACGATAGGGATACCTGATTGATTAGATCCTGTTTAAAAACCATATTTGTAAACAAAAAGCTCGTGTCAGCCACGGGGCGGGGGTACATAAGCGGCACGGTTGGAGGAGAGATCAACCGGAGAAAAGATATGTTAAATCAGATTATGGATGTACTCACCCCCCGCCGCATGATGACGGTGGGCAACTTGGCCCTTTCTCTCGAGAAAGAGCCCGAGGAAATTCATCCCAGCCTCAAACAGCTTGATAGCGATGGGCGTATACGCTACGCGCTCTCCAAATGCAATGGATCCTGTTCCACGTGTTCAACGTGCACCACATCATCCTCCGGGGAAATCATTGAGGAAGAACCGGCCTGCGATCCAACAGCGATAGTGATCTCGCTCGAACTTCGAAAAGAAGTGGAATAACTTTTACGCCGCATGACCTCGCCCGGTAGTCTGTGTCTACTAGCTGGGAGTTTGTCATGGTAGGTTTTGCTGTACTCGCTGTTCTCTTTGTTGTTTTTGCGCCAATCATTATTGCCGTAATCGCCATCGTCAAAGTTTCCAACCTTCGGAACGAACTCGACCATCTAAAGCGCACGATCGCGCAACAACAGTCTGAATCAATCAAGCCGCGGACGATTGAGGTGCCTCGGCCTAAACCGGCCACCCCAAATCCGAACGTTGTAAAACCGGCCCCCGAAAAAGCCATTGAAAAGCCGCCGGTTTCACGCCCGGTGCCTTTGCCCGAACCGGTTTCTCCTCCGCCATCTGCTCCGAAACCGTCGAAGCCCAACCTCGGGGTTGAATTCCTGATGGGCGGGCGCGCCGCAGCCTTTATTGGTATCGCCATTCTGGTCATCGGCATTGCATTGCTGGTCGGATATGCCATTCAAAACGCATGGATTGGACCCGGCACGCGCGTGTTGCTTGGACTGCTTTCCGGCCTCGTGCTGGTCGGGGTGGGGTATGGCGTCAGTCGGCTCGATGAAAAATATACCGTGTTTTCCCGTGTACTGACCGGGGGCGGCAGTGCGCTCTTCTATTTTACAGTGTTCGCCGCCTTTGCCTTTTACCATTTAATCGGGGCGGTCTTTGCCGGCTTTGGCCTGTTCATCTGCGCCACCGCCGTATTTGGGCTTTCCATGTTGTACAGCTCGCAGGTCGTGGCTGTTCTCGGCGTACTTGGTGCTTTTGTCACTCCGCTCCTGATCGGCGGTAATCTGGAAACCGGCGTATTCCCTCTGGTTTATATTGCGCTCATCAACGTTCCGGTCCTTTTGCTGGGGGTACACAGAAAATGGCAGTGGCTCTATAATCTGGCCTTTGTCTTCTCGGTGATTCATTCGCTGATCTGGATGGATCGTTTGAATGACGCCGATTTTATTCCCGGCCTCCTATTTTTCATCCTGCTCTATCTCCAGTTTGCCGGTCTTGGTCTGCTTAAATTGCGGCATGAACAGGCGGTGCACGGGCGTACAGCAGATCTCGTCCGGCTGGCCCTGCTCTCCATGTTTCTGCTCGGCATGGTCTACTGGCTGTTTACCGCGACAGAAAAAAATGGATGCGGCCTGGCGTTTGCGTTGCTCGGCCTCCTGCAGTTCAGTCTTGCCGCACTTTCACATAAAATTCTCACCCGGTTTTCCGGAGAAACCACCGCCTTTGTTTCCGGTGGTATCTTTGCGCTGGCTATGGCACTTCCGGTGCAGTTCGACGGCGAATGGGTATCGCTGGGCTGGGGGATTCAGGGTGCCGTCCTCGCGTGGTTCGCGCTGCGGGTAAAATCGCGCGTTCTGCAAGGCGGTGCATTTTTCCTGGGGCTGATCGGTATGCTGAAAGTGCTCGTTTTCGATGCCGAGGCTTACGTCCATCCACCGACCCTATTCCTGAATGCGCGCTTTGCCGTCGGTCTGATCTCTGCCTTTCTGCTGGCCCTTCAGGGAAATCTTGCCGCGCGGCAGACCGATGAAAACGAACCCGATATCTGGATCGATCTCGGCTGGATACTCGGCACGGTTTCAGCGTTGCTGATTTTCCTCACCGACATCTTCTGGACGGTCGGCACCGATAACCCAAAAAGCTGGTTGCTCAGTTCAGCCATTCTGCTGGCCGCCGGAGCAAGCCTGCTACTTTTTGCGCCCAAACGCACGTCCATCGTTTGGATCGGCGCGTTGCTGCTGGTTCTCGTGCCTGTAAAACTCCTGCTCGTGGATTCCTTCCTGGCCTTGGAAAATTTTAAGTTCGACGCCCAGCCCTTCGCCAACGCCATCATCTGGTTTCAGCTTTTGATGCTGTTGGTTCATATGGCGTTGATTCAGCCGGCTCTGCGAAAAGTGAACTTCGACCAGGCACCGGCGTTCCCGCGGGTGATGAATATCGCCGCGCTCGTGGCGGCGCTCGGATTGGTCAGCATGGAGCTCGCCCGTTTTGATACGGACTGGGCCGATACCGGAATCACCATTCTATGGGCGCTCAGTGCACTGACCCTGATCCTCGTGGGCATGAAACGCCGCACCGCGGCGCATCGTTATTTTGGGCTCATCCTCTTCGGCATCACCTCGCTAAAAGTTCTGGTGGTCGGCTCCTCCGAGCTCGATGGACTGCAACGTATCGGCGCCTTCATCGGCACCGGTCTCATGCTCCTCATCCTCGCCTTCGGGTTCTGGCCCGTCCTGTCGCTGCTCCGTCAGGAGGGCGACATCTGGGCTTTCCGCTTGGCCCTCGAGGCGCGCTACCCCGGGAGCGGCGACCTCGCCCTGCTCGGCTACGGCATCTTC
>CAKZQV010000046.1 GCA_937141895.1 uncultured Verrucomicrobiota bacterium | reverse complement strand
TGCCTTACTATTCTTCTTCTTTGAAGCGATAGCCTATTCCGCGGACGGTTTCAATATATTTACCCGCAGCGCCAAGCTTTTTGCGCAGTCCGACAATCTGCACATCAACGGACCGGTCAGTCACGGGATAGTCTTCGCCGTGGACGGCATCCACAATCTGATAGCGGGTAAACACGCGGCCGGGCTGCTGAGACAAAAGCTGGAGCACCTTGAATTCCGTAAAGGTCAATGCAACATCCTGGCCCTCGACCTCGACCTTATGGCGGCCGATGTCGATGCTGATGTTGTGCACATTAATAAGCTCTTCATTCACGACCGGTTTCTGGGTCGAAATTCGGCGCAGGGCGGCTTTTACACGGGCCAGCAGTACACGTGGACTGAACGGTTTCGTAATATAATCGTCGGCCCCAAGTTCCAAGCCGGTCACCACATCCGCTTCTTCGCAGAGCGCGGTCAGCATAATGATCGGAATCCGCTCGGTTTTCGGATCCGCCTTCAGCTTTTTGCAAACTTCAAGACCATCGGCCCCCGGCAGCATGATATCCAACAGAATCAGGTCCGGCTGAAACTGCTGGGCCATGGTGATGCCTTCCTCGCCGGAATCCACCACCTTCACTCGATATTTACTGCGCTCCAGATTAAACTGTAAAAGTTCCTGAATCGGGGCTTCATCCTCAACAACCAAAATTTTGATCTTTTCCATGTCGTAAATGTTCCGCATTTACCGAACGCTAACAATCCTTAATATGTTAGAATCACGTTATTCCGTTGTTTGGTAATTGTTTATGAATACCTTCTCTGTAGTGCTCCCGAAGCAAAGCGGCGGGAGTTGGTTATATTCAAAATTTCTTTTAAGAAAATGGTGTATCTGCTTCTCTGACTTATATGTACGAATGGCGAAAGATGAATGCGGAACAGCGACGCTCAGTGTTGGAAGAGCGAAGGCTGAAACAGTTGCCTTGGCATGGGCCGCCGCATTTCGGTACAGAGACCGATTATTATCATATTTCCGCCGCATGCTATGAGCACTCCAGCATAGTGAGTTCAATTGCCAGGTTAACTGATGTTTCCTCGCCGCTGCGCTTCGAGGAGACTACGAAGAGTTTCCTGCGTAGTGTTCCCAGAGCGAAGCGGCGGGAATTCTGAAGTACACCAATTGACATCTCTTCATGTTTAGCCCATAGATTTTTCCATCCAAGGAGTAGAGATGAGTCAATACGCGCAAGTTCCCATGCAGTTTGTAGGTCCGTTGAAGGTGTCCGGACCGGTCGTTGAAGGCGAGTTTGAGGTGCCGCTGGCGACCTATGAAACACCGCTATGGCCCTCGGTCAATCGCGGTGCGCGGGTTTCGATGAATTGTGACGACGGAATTAAATGCACAGTCATCGACGACCGCATGACCCGCTCGGTCTTATTCGAAGCTCCGGATGCAACCGCGGCCTTCCAATCCTTGGAAAAAATTAAAGCCGACTTTCCAAACCTTTCCAACGTGGTGGAGGGAACCAGCCGGTTTGCGAAGCTGATCAATATTAATTCTCAGATCGCGGCGAATTTGCTCTTTATTCGGTTTGAGTTCACCACCGGCGATGCCTCCGGACACAACATGTGCACCCAGGCGGCGGAAGCGCTGATGAATGATATTATCGAAAAACATCCGAACCTGAAATACGGCTCCATTTCCGGAAATTATTGCTCCGATAAAAAAGCCACGGCGGTAAACGGGATTCTCGGACGTGGAAAATATGTGGTGGCGGAACTTACCATTCCGGGAAAACTCTGCCGGCGTTATTTGAAAACCACCCCTGAAAAAGTGGTGCAGCTCAATATTCGTAAAAATCTGATCGGCACCTTACTGGCTGGCGGTTCCCGCAGTGCGAATGCGCACTTTGCCAATATGTTGTTGGGCTTCTATCTGGCGACCGGCCAGGACGCGGCCAATATTGTGGAAGGCTCGCAGGGCTTCACCATCTGCGAAGAGCGCGAGGGCGATCTCTATTTTTCCGTCACGTTGCCGAACCTGATTCTGGGCACAGTGGGGAATGGCAAAGGCCTCGACTTTGTGCTCGAAAACATGAAGCGCATGGGGCTGACCGAACACCGCGAGCCCGGTGATAACTCCAAACGCCTCGCCTGCCTCTGTGCGGCGCAGGTGCTCTGCGGCGAACTTTCGCTTTTAGCGGCGCAGACCAATCCCGGTGAGCTGATGGATGCGCACCGCCGCATCGAACGCGGACAATCGGATTAAATACTGTTTTCCAAACCCTAGAAAATGCGAGCTGCGTTCCAATCATTGGAATGCAGCTTTTTTAATGAGGTTTTAATTTTTCTTTCGATTTTCGAATCGTCTGCTCATCAAAACCGGCTCTAGCAAAGGGTTTGTAGTATTTCTTACTACGAATTGTGTTAGTTGAATGCTCGCGTGCAAACCAAATGCTAATGGTTTGCTTGCGGGTTCTTCATGCAAAGCCAACGGCTTCTATAACTCCCTCTAATGTTTCCCTAATACAAAATCCGTCTGATGGGTTGCGTCGAAGGGACCGGATGCTGTTGAGGCGGAGATTTAATGAATCGAACCCAACCACTTTGACGTTTCAACAGACCCGGATGGAAACCGGCGGAAGAATAGAAAAGACCGCCGGTTCCTATCCCCTGAGACATGGGTAGGTAAGAAAACAAATTTGCGGGAGACCGCATGGAATTGAATAGCAAACTCATTAAAGGAGAAAGTTAATGAAGAAGCAGTTTATTATTGCAACGGCTCTAGCCGCGGCGGGTGCAGCAAGTGCTGTTACCAATTATTGGGGTGGAGACATCACCGTTTCTACTACATGGCTGGCAGCAGATACTCATATTATGACGAACCGTGTGGCGGTTCTTCCGGGGGCTACCCTGACCATTGAGCCTGGGACGACCATCACTTCCGATGGAGGTTCTTTGGCGATTGCGGCCGGTGCTCAGATTAATGCGGCCGGTACTTCCAACGCACCGATCACCTTCACTTCCATCAACGACGATTTCTCTACTTGGCGCCCGGTGTGTCAGGAGTGGGGTTCGCTCGCGATCATGGGCGAAGGCATCATCTCTTCCCACGTGTACAAAGGGAACGTGATGAATGGGGCTGATGTAAATACTCCGGCCGCTGTGGGTACTCACGTACGCATTATGGAAGGTCTTGTTGCGGTAGGCGACGGACGGGAAGAGTATGGCGGAAATAACGATGATTATGATGCGGGTACGCTCTCTTATGTATCTTTCCGTTACGGCGGACAGGTGCTCGAAGAGGCGTCTGAGCTGAACGGTCTGTCGCTGGGCGGTATTGGACGCGAAACTCAGATCGACCATATCGAAATCATGAACAATGTGGATGACGGCATTGAAATCTGGGGGGGTACAGTATCTATGAAATACATCTCCATCTGGAATATCGGTGATGACAGCCTCGACTGCGACCAGGGCTGGCGTGGTAAAGTTCAGCATGGTCTGATCGTTCAGGGATACTCTGCTGATGCGAAACAGGGCTCCGGCGTTGGTGATAACTGCATCGAGATGGATGGTTCTGAAGATTCAGACTGCGAACCGCACACCACTTCGACGCTTTACAACTTTACCGTTATCGGTAACCACACCAAAGGTGATCATGGCTTGGCGTTGCGCGATAACGTGCGTCTGCAGGTTCGTAACTCCATTTTCATGGATATTCCGGATGCGTTGATCGACGAAGAGTTGGACGGGGACGGCGGTTCCGGCTGGGGTTACTCGGCGGGTTCCATTGTTGACGGTGGCGGTGAATACACCCCCCGTACGGCATTGAAAACGGTTCCGAATATGGAAGACACCTATAACATTGCGTTTAATGCAAACTCCTTCAGCAATGATCTGGTTCGCATCACGGATGCAGGCTATGCGGCTGCAGATATCTATTGGGCGCAGTCGGACGGTTACATGAACGAGCTGACCGATACCGTGCTCTATAATGTTCAGAAAGGGAACCATGTCGACGAGATCGAACTTTTCGGATATCCGGGATACGATGTTGTTTATGCAGACGCTTTGCCCATCACGGCATACGCACGTGGTGTTGAGCAGTCGCTCTTCGGAGGAACGCTGACCTGCTCTCCGGTCATCAAACTTGACCCGCGCGCGGCCAACGATGCGCTGGTTGCTGACTCTCTTCCGACCAACGATGGCTTCTTTGATCAGGTTTCCTACCGTGGGGCATTCAGTGCAACGGAAAACTGGCTCGAAGGCTGGACGGCTGCTGACCAGTATGGATTTCTGGGCAAAGCTACTGCTGAAACGGCAGGTATCAGCACGGGTGTTCTGCTGAACTGGTCTTCTGTTGAAGGAGGATTTTACCAGATTGAAAGTGCTGACGATGCCGGCTTTACCAGCAATGTGGTTGTTGAAGCCACACTTAATGGTACAGGGGAAGAAATGTACTTTGGCGACCCGGCTCTGTCGGCTTCCAAATTTTTCCGCGTAACGTCCTTCTAAGCTGCTATTGAGAAGGCTGAACGAGTGGGTGGCAGGGTTTTCCTGCCACCTCTGTTTTTAGAAATATTTTATTAGTTAGACGTTAGAATTATGAAGAACCGGTTATTCCTTTCCTGTGTAATTTTCCTTTCTGTTTCAGTCGGTCGTTTGCAGGCCGTTGCTGAAAGCACGCTTACCCAAAAGCAGACCGATATCATTACGACAACGGCTGAGGCTCTGTTGTTGCTGCCGGATAAACCGCATGAAAGAAACCGAAACCGGGAGTTGGCTGCCGTCATAGATTTTCTTATCGATTCCGGTGATCTGGAAAAAGCCGATTTCTTTCGTAATAAAATAACCAACTGGCGCGCTGATCAGCTCAAGGTTCATATCGCAACCCAATACTATGAGCTGGGCAAAAAGGAACGCGCAGAAAAGATGATGAAAGAGGTATCTGCGGTTGCAGACACGATCACCGGATGGAAGGCGGGCAGGATTGCTGCAACCGGTGAACATAAAAACTATTTTGAACAGTATGATGATTTTCGACTTGATCGAATCAAAGTGGCCCTGGCCGAATATTGCTGGATGGTGGGCGATAAAGATGCGGCAAAAAAGTGGAGTGAAAATGTGCTGCCTGCCGAACAGTCCGATTTTATTAAGAAACAGGCGCGGGCCCTGGCCGTAGAGGATTATGATGCCTCGTTTGCCATCAATATGATTTTGGCGGAAGGTGAAACCTTCGAAGGTAAAAAGGCTGCGATTGACGGTTTTGTATTGCTGCATGACCTCTACTACAGCGACGAAGAAAAACGGACGCATTTGAAACAACTTATCGATGAGTATTCGATTTCAATGCCGGTCATGTATCGCATTGAATGGCTTCATAATATGGCGCTGTCTGCGTTCGATCAGAATGATTCCGATTCAGCCAGACGCTTTTATCATGAGGCGTCCTTGTTTATTTCTCAGGGCGAGTTTCGTCCGCGTATCTTTTTCCCGCTGAAAGCATCGAACATTATCACCGCACACAGGCTTCAATTTAAAGATGAGGCCGTTGAAGCCGCAGAGCTGCTGTATGAAAAGTATGCAGAGGTCGAGGCTGGCATATACAACGTTCATCGTGCCGATGTCCTGTGTTCCATCGGTGAAGTTTTTGCTTTCATCGGTCGTATGGGTCAGGCGGAGCGGATTTATCTGAACGCACTGGAACAGGCTGGAGTGAATCCCAATTCCAAACCACGTTTGGAAGACCTAAACCTGATCACGCTTTCGTTGGTCGAATACGATGTTCCTTTGAGTCCTGTGCTGACGGAGAAGATCGATGGTTTGATCGATTCCCTGGGAGCACCGTGGTAGGGCATGACCTTTGTTATGTCACAACATCAACTTGGGTTCCTGCCTGAATCAGTCCGTGTGAAAATACGCCCGTGTTTTGCAAGAGATATGAATGTAGATAAGTTTGGTAGGCTTTAGTGAAGAAGTACTTGATACATCTATTGGTTCCAGTGGTTTTGTTTTGCTCGATGGAGGCGTTTGCTCAGAAGGGGGGCATCCGGGGCACCGTCATGGATACGGATTTTGAAGTTCCGCTCCCCGGGGTTAAAGTGGTTGTCTCTGAAACAGGTCAGGAAGTGGTTACGGGCGACACGGGCAGTTTTTATTTGGAGCAGGTTGAGCCCGGGGCATATACCGTTATGTTCAGTAAGGCCGGATACTCCCGCATGACCAAGTCCAGCGTTGTGGTATCACCGGGTCAGCTCGCCGAAGTGGAAGCCTCCCTCGCCGGTGAATATGAAGAGATGGACGAACTGGTTGTTAAAGAGATCAATTTAGGTGGGTCGTCAGAGATTGGACTGTTGAATCTCCGCATGGAGAGTTCTGCGCTGATGGACTCCGTCGGTGCAGATTTGATCAGTCAGGCGGGTGCCAGTGATGCGGCCGGTGCGCTAAAGCTGGTTTCGGGAACCACGGTGCAAGACGGAAAATATGCCGTCGTGCGCGGTCTGCCGGATCGTTATGTGGTTTCTACCTTGAACGGGGTACGATTACCCACGGCTGATCCGGATAAACGCGCGGTACAACTCGATCAATATCCTTCTTCCTTAATCGAAAGTGTGCGCGTTCTGAAATCGTTTACTCCCGATCAGCAGGGCGATGCCTCGGGGGGGAGCGTCGATGTTGTATTGAAGGGTATTCCCAAAGAGCGCTTATTGAAATTCAGTGTGGGCACCAAATTTTACAGCGACAAGGCGGATGATGGTGAGTTCCTTACTTATGAAAAAAGTAAAATGGAATATTGGGGAAAACGGGATTTTAACCCTCCCCCCGATGCAGGTACAGCTGCTGCTCCGGCTCCTCAGAATGTTGAAGGATCCTACGGGACGAAGAAAACGGATCAGCCCGATAATTTCAGTTGGGCCATCGATGCAGGTGATCGATTTGATGTTGAGATGTTTGGAGAAGATTTTTCCCTCGGGGCCCTTGGCTCCTTCAGTTATGAGCAAAAAGCCTATCACCGCGAGGGTGTGATTGCGGATAAATACTATAAAAATGACAGTGCTGCAGCGTACCTTGGTTTAGAGGAGGATCAATTGGCTCCATACTCTGATGGAACATACCAAGGAGGTTTGCTCCAGAGTGATCAGCTCGTGCTGACCGATCTCTACGATCTGACAAAAAGCACGCATGAAATCAACTGGAGCGGTGCCCTGGCAGTCGGTTTAGAGCATGAGCTTTTCAAACTGAACTATCTACACGTATTTACGCATAATGCAGAAGATTCTGCGCTGGTGTCCACGGATACACGAGGTCGTGAACTTTATAACCCTCAGTATCTTGATTATGTGGATGGAACCGATCAATCCATCAACGTTGCACCTTTTCGGATTACCGAAGCCATGGTGTATAAAGAGCGGGATACCCATTCGGATCAGTTGGGCGGCGAATTAACCTTGCCGATGCAGGATTTTGGATCTGCTGGAATCTTTCAATTTAAACAGCCGGTCATAGACTGGAAGCTGTCCCAGAGTTCATCTTCTCTTCAGGAGCAAAAGGAAATCCTGGCATATACCTGGAACCCCGGCGCGCTGATTTCGGACGTTGATCCCGAATATGACTGGATGGTGGGCATTGATTCGACCGGTTTGCCGCTGGCCACATTGGGCAATTTTCGTCCAGACGCGGCGTGGATCAATCCTTTTACCAATTCTCAGGGCGTGGTCTATACGCCGGCTCCGGTCAGTGCTGAATTCGAATCAGCCTATGCGGCATTCAAAAACTATATTGCGGCGAATCCCCAGTTGGGTCTGGTGTTTCCAGAATTCGCCTGGTTCAACGGCGATATTTACAATACGGGAGCAAGTCCGGAGATAGTAACCGGTGTTGAAACCAATGGAACGTATTTTCCTGATGAACCTCAGGAGCAGTTGGGTAATCGTCAGATGATCTGGCAGGAAGTGGTCGAGGACAGCGATGAGGTTGCCTTTAACTATACTTGGGACTTTGATAACTGGACTGAAAACGAGGGCT
>CAKZQV010000045.1 GCA_937141895.1 uncultured Verrucomicrobiota bacterium | reverse complement strand
GTGCACATGATTAAAACAGCTCCTTCACGATTTCCCGATCATCGAATGGAATCACAATCCCATCAAATTCCTGATAGGTTTCATGCCCTTTTCCAGCAATAAGCAAAACATCTTTTCGGCCCATCATCGCCACGGCTTTTTCAATGGCTTCCCGGCGGTCCAGCACCACTTCAAACTGATCCTGATTTTCGTAACCTTTAACAATATCCGACACGATGGCGGCTGGCTCTTCTTTGCGCGGATTATCCGATGTGACGATGCTGTAGTCCGCCAGCTCAGCCGCCACCCGACCCATTTTGATCCGCTTTCCCTGATCCCGATTACCACCGCATCCAAACGTAACCAAAAGCCGGCCTTTACAGATTTCGCGCAACGTGGTCAGCACGTTTTTCAGCGCATCATCCGTATGGGCATAATCCACAAAAATTTTTCGGTGCTTCCGATTTTTCACCAGTTCCAGCCGGCCCGGAACGGTTGCAATTTTACCCAGTGTTTTAACCATGGCTTTCAGATCAAGCCCCAGCGATCCTCCAACCGCAAGGGCCGCCAGCGCATTATGAACATTAAACCGGCCCAGCAACTGAAGATTAACATCTGCACTTCCCCACGGAGTATCGATTTTAAAATGAGTTCCCGCCGCATCAATGGTGGCAGCGTAAGCGCGTACAATCGCCTGTTCGTTAAACCCGTACGTAATGATCTCGGCCTTAGTTTCTTTATCACCGATCAACTTTCTACCCCACGGATCATCGATATTGATCACCGCAGACCGGTCCGTTTTTTTCAATTGCTCAAAAAGCCGGGCCTTTACATCAAAATAGGTTTCCATGTCCTTGTGATAATCAAGGTGGTCCTGCGTCAGGTTCGTAAACACAGCAACATCATAATCGATGGTATGCACCCGCTGCAACTCAAGTGCGTGCGATGAAACCTCCATCACCACCGAGTCACACCCAGCTTCGGACATCTGCTCAAACATGGAATGAATTTCCGGGGCTTCCGGTGTCGTGCGCGACGCCGGAATCACGCGTTCGCCGACTTCATACGCCACCGTACCCAACAGACCGGGTCGCCGACCCGCATCGCGCAATAGGTCTCGGATCATATACGTTGTCGTAGTTTTTCCGTTGGTCCCCGTGACGCCAACCACGCTCAATCTTTTAGAACTTTTACCGTGCAGAACATGTGCAATTTCCGCCATGGCCTTGCGAGCGCAGGACACCTGAATATGCGCCACCCCCGAGCCCATGTTCAGCGAACTTTCGGAAACCACCGCCACCGCTCCGTTTGAAACAGCCTGGGTAATAAATTCCGAGCCATCAATCTGATGACCGGAAACCGCAACAAAAAGCCAGCCTTCCTTCACCTGTCGCGAGTCATAGGCCATGCCTTTGACCTTCACATTGTCAGGACCGGTGAGTTCGAGCACATCCATCGATTTAAGAAGTTTTCTCAGCTTCATTCGTCAGGCCCCGCAACATAGATTCGGTTACCCTCAGGCGCGATGCGCAAATAACGCACCGCAAATTCGGCAATCTCTTTGAATGCCGGGCCGCAAACTGTTCCGCCGTAATATTTAATTTTACGACCGGAGTCCGTGTATTCCCCGGGATCGTCCGCGACAACAATTATGGCAATCTCCGGACTTTCCACTGGAAGGAAACCGACAAAGGAGGAGGTGAAGTTTTTCTGGTAATATCCGCCGCCCTCTTCGCGTGGTCTGATTTTCTGGGCCGTACCCGTTTTCCCTGCAACGGTATACCCTTCCACCCGCGCCTTGCTGCCGGTGCCGCCCTCTTCCATCACCACTCGGGCCAACATCTGCTGCATACGCCGCGCCGTTGCCGGCTTGAGCGGCCGTCCCAAAACCTCCGGTTTATTTTCCTCTATCACCGTACCATCCGGGGCCGTCACTTTTTTAATCAACATCGGCTGCATCTGCACCCCGTTGTAAGCAATGGCGCTCATCATGGATACAATCTGCAACGCCGTCACCCCGATCTCATGGCCCATGCCGATACGGGTGATGGAAATTTTCGACCAGTGTTTCGGCGAATAAAAAATGCCGCCCTCTTCGCCGGGAATCCCAATATTCAGCCGATTGCCAAACTGAAATTTTTTCAGGCTGTCGTAGACCAGCTGATTCCCCATTTCGAGGGCAATTTTTGCCGTTCCGATATTACTGGAAACTTTAATGATATCCGCCACGGAAAGTTCGCCTTCGCCGTGACTGTCGCGCAGCGATTTTCCGCCATAGACCCAATAGCCATTCTCACAATCAAAAACATCATCTTCTTTGACGATGTTCTGATCGAGTGCGGAGGCCACCACAGCCGCCTTCATGGTGGAACCCGGCTCATAGTTAAAACTGATGGCACGGTTGCGCCGCCATTCCACCGGTGCTTTGGCGTAGCGATTCAAGTCATAAGTCGGAAATGAGGCCATCGCCAGAATTTCGCCGGTTCGCACATGCTGCACCACCGCCCAGGCGGCTTTAGCATTAAAGTCGCGGCACGTTTTTTCCACCGTTTTTTCCACAACATATTGCAGTTGCTGATCGAGCGTCAGCATCACGGTTGCTCCATCTTCCGGCTGAATATCGACGATTCGTGCACTGTAAATTTCATGCCGGCGGCCATCTTTTTTGCTGATCAAATGCCCTTCCTTACCCCGGAGCACTTCATCCATCCGCTGTTCAATGCCCGCTGAGCCTTGACCCTCCTGATTCGCAAATCCAACCACATGCGCCATGAGCGGCCCTTTAGGATAGTTACGAATTGGCGCCTCTTCCAGCCCGACGCCCCGCAGATAGACATTGGTTTCCGACCCTTCAATCGGATCTGGGACTGTATATTCCACACCGAAGGCCCGACGTTTAAAACGTTTCAACCGATGGCCGGGAACAAACTTTTTGACACGAACATACTGCCGATTGGTCTGACTCAGCTTATCTTCGATTTCAATTTCCGGAATCCGGAACTCATCAGAAAGATAATGGCTTACTTCAGCGGCATCGCCGTGTTCTGAAATATATTTCGGGTCAACGTAAACATGATAAGCCGCAAGATCCATGGCGAGAATTTCGCCGTTGCGGTCGACAATGCGCCCCCGGCTGCCCATCGGTTTGGTTTCAAACATCCGCCCCTCTTCAATGGGCTCCAGCACCCATTCGGCCGGTTTGAGATGCAGAAAGGCGAGGCGGATTCCAATGCCCGTAAAAACCAGCACGACAACCGAAACCAAAAGTATGATCCGGCCTTTGAACCGCACCTCAGCCATGATTTACATTTTCTCCTTCAGACCCGCAAAACCCGCAATGGGCAGAAGCCGCATTACGGGAAAGTGTTAATTCAAGAAAAGCTCCGGCGAGCGTCTGCATACCCCAGGCAGACGACGCACGGAACGTTGCGGCTGACTAATGGGCGGCAGCAAACGAACGCTCCGTCTGCGATACCTCTTTGATCAACCACTGGTAAAGGTCGAAGTCCAGCTGAACCCGAATGGCCTTACCGTTTTCATCGTACAGTACATTGACTTTTTCCGTTTCCATTTTTCTGCTCCTTGTTTACTTAAAAAATTCCAACCATTGGAAACCGCCGCCCCGAGACGGCCGGTCATTTATTGCATCGCCGTCCGGCCCACACCATTCCAGTTTCCGACTTCGACCACGCGTTTATTTTCCGGCATCGCCATGTTCAGGCTGTGGCGCTTAATGGCCCGTTTCAAGTTGGCCGGCGAGGTGATCGTGGACCAGCGGTCCTGCTCGTTCACCAGTCGCTTCTGGGCCATCGCCAGCTCGGCTTCTTTGGTTTTGATGTCTTTACCCAGCGCATCGCAGCGCGAACAAAGCCACATATAGCTCAGCCCCATGACAGCAACCAGAACCAGAACATTAGCGAGCAGCACCGGGAACGGCACCTGCACCTGATTTTTCTTCATCGGTTTCTTTTTGGTCGTTTTACGTTTTGCTGCCATTTTTATACTCCCACTTCCACGGCGCGCAATTTTGCTGAGCGCGAACGCGGATTTACGGCCATTTCTTCATCCGTTGCCGTCAACGGTTTTTTCCAAATCCATTTCACGGCGGGTTCTTCATAAATCCGTCTCACCCCGCCCTGCTGCAATGATTCCTCCCGTGGAACATGCCGCCCAAAAAACTTTTTAACCATTCGGTCTTCCAGACTATGGAACGTCAGAATCACCATGCGTCCACCTTCCACCATCCGTTCAACCATCGTTTCCAAAACCCGCTCAATCCCACCCAGCTCATCATTCACCGCGATGCGCAGCGCCTGAAACGTCTTCGTGGCCGGATGGGTCTTCTTTCCTTTACGCCCGCCTTTGGCTCGCTCAACAATCGCGGCCAGCTCCAGCGTCGTGCGGATTTCCTGTTTTCCGCGTGCATCAACAATCGCCCGGGCAATGCGCCGCGAAGCTTTATCTTCGCCGTAGCGATAAATAAGGTCTGCCAACTCCGTTTCCGAAGCCGTATTCACCAGCTCGCCGGCGGTCTGCCCCTGTGTCTGATCCATCCGCATATCGATCGGAGCATCCTGCTGAAAACTGAATCCGCGCTCGGCGATATCGAGCTGGAAGGAACTGACGCCGAGATCAAGCAGCAGACCATCCACCTTTTCAACTCCAAGGCGGTCCAGTTGCTCGGCCATGTTGGCGTAATTATCGTGAACCAGTTCCACAGTCTTTCCTTCGCTGCTAAACAGCTTTTCTTTCACCCGGTCAATCGCATCCATATCCCGGTCAAATCCAATCAGTGTTCCGCCTACTTCAAGTCGTTTCAGGATTTCGCCTGAATGTCCGCCGTTGCCCAACGTACCATCCACATAGATCCCCTTCGGATCCGTGATGAGCGCCTCCAGGCACTCATTGATCATGACGGGAATGTGCACTAAATATCTTCTTTCACAGTTGAGATCTGCTCTCGCCCAAAGCACCAGTGCTTACGGTCGCCATGGAGACAGGAAAAAAGATGACCGGAATGGACCATCTTTAGGTTGAAAATGCGCTCACCGTCCTTCGAGTTGTCGATCGAACGCGAATAACTCAGATATTTTGCCACATCCAACATACTCATCCCTTGTCTCCAGTTGTCTTCTGCATGAACTTAATATCCACCAAAAAATACATTCTCTGCCGCGGACGATTCCTGTGGAAGGGCCAGATCAAAATTCTCTGAACTCCACAGCTCGATGCGTGTCAGTGCTCCCACCAGAACGATCTGGTCCTTCACCTCAATATGCGCCAGCAGATTTTCCCCAATCCGAATCCGGCCCTGTGCATCCCACACCAACAGTTCGGCACCGGCCGTGATCGACCGAATAGCCTGCTGATCATTGGCATCGATGGAGCCACTGGTTCGGAGTTCGTCAATACGACGCATCATTTCTGCGGCGGTATAGAGGTAGAGGCACTTATCTTCCGGGTGCGGAAAAGCAAAGAGCTGATTCGATTCGCCGGCTAGGTTGCGCCAGCTCGACGGGAAAATCATACGCCGCTTAGCATCAAGAGCATGCGTGAATGACCCCACGAACAGCGACGGTGTATTTTGTTGTGTATTCATCCCTTACTCTCCACTTTGCTCCCTTTCATGGGATTTTATGCCACCATTACACACCCTACGTCAAAAGATATTATGCATTATTTTCGAATAAATTTTCCAATGTATGGAACTCGCGCGGGATTTTTCCCTATCATTATAAGCTCTGGGTCATCCCTCCACCCTGCTCCCCGGCATATCCCGACCCATCCGGTTATTTATATAAGGCAACGAGTGCTCAGATCAGAGCGATCGAAATCGCTAATAAAATATCGATTAAACGAGTAATGCGCCCCGTAATTTCCAATGATTGGAAAATTTCCGGTACTCTTTGGTCGCGCCCTTTATTTTTTGTCGAAAATCCGGGCAATGAAGTGCTAAAAAACAGCATGGTCGTTTTTTGATGAAAACTTTAAATTTACTAGCAAAAACGCCTTTTTAAACGATATAAAAATACCTATTCCGGGTTAGATGATAAAAATTGTTAGATTTAGGTATTTTAATGCTGAAATGCATACAACTCTGTGATTTATATTGCCGAAACTAAGGCAAAGCCTGTTAACTCGGGGCACATTCCCCATATTTTAACAGGAGCATGGAGAAAAAGAGTGAAGCCCACAGATACGAACCACCCGGAATACTTTCACAAAGTCGTCGATTGTCAGTATGCGTGCCCCGCGCACACCCCCGTCCCGGAATACATCCGACTGATTGCAGCCGGTAAATATTCCGATGCCTATATGATCAATTGGGAGTCGAATGTTTTTCCCGGAATACTGGGCCGCACCTGCGACCGACCTTGCGAACCAGCTTGCCGCCGGGGACGTATTGAAGATAAACCGGTGGCCATCTGCCGCCTCAAGCGCGTCTGCGCCGACATGAAGGACGACATTAAAAGTCGCCTGCCTAAAATTCCCAAAGAGAAAAACGGACTAAAACTTGCAGTGATCGGAGCGGGTCCTTCCGCACTGACCGTCTGTCGCGATCTCATGCCGCTGGGTTATGAAATCGATCTTTTTGAAGCCACAAAAAATGCCGGCGGCTTTATGCGCCAGCAGATTCCCTCGTTCCGTCTTCCGGCCGAAGTGATCGACGAAGAGACCGGCTACATTCTCGATATGGGCGTGAATGCCCATTTTAATACCCGCATTGAAAGCATGAAGGAACTGCTTGAAAAAGAGTACGATGCGGTGTTTGTCGGCTCCGGCGCA
>CAKZQV010000044.1 GCA_937141895.1 uncultured Verrucomicrobiota bacterium | reverse complement strand
ATCTGATTAATCAGCGGGAGCAGGTGGAAGACCGTGAACGCCGGCTGGAGATTGGCCGCCGCGATTTTCTGCCGAAGTTAGATGCGGAGTACGATGTGTCGGCCAGCCCGTCCGGGGTGCTGAGTGGCGAAAATGTGGATCAATCGCTCTCGGTGCGTTTGAACCTTCCCTTTGACTGGACGGAGAAGCGGAATAACTATCGGATTGCACAGATTAATCTGGACCGGGAAATACGTTCGCTCGGTGCGGATGAGGACAATATCAGGCGCAATGTGCGCGACCTCTGGCGCCGGCTGGAACGCAATCGTTCCGTTTATAAAAACCGTCAACTTTCAGTAAAGCTTTCGGAGCGGCGCGTGGAAAATACTGAAATGCTGTTGCAGCAGGGCAAGGTCCAGACCCGGGATCTGCTGGAGGCGCAGGATGACCTGTTGAGTTCCCGGAACCAGGCCACGACCGCTTTGGTCGACTACACCATTAATCGGTTGCGGTTCTGGAATGCGATCGAACGATTTGAAATTGACCCCAAAGGAATGTGGTATGAGCAATCCATTAAAAAACCTGTTAAGCAGCCGTAGAGGAAAAGTCGGCCTTGCTGTTGCTGTCTGCATACTGCTGGCGGTTCTGTTTATCCGTCCGGGTACAGATGAGAATAAAGTCGATATGGACACGGCCCACCTAAGCCGCGTGCAGCAAGGGGATTTGGTGATCAGTATTCTACAGTCCGGGGAGCTGGAGGCGAAGGAGAGTCGGGATATTCTGAATGAAGCGTATCGCGATGCAAAAATTACAACGATTGTGGATGATGGCGCATTTGTAACGAACGGCCAGCTTCTGTTTGAGTTGGAGTCGGCCCAGCTTCAGGAGCGCTATCTGGACCAGCAGTCGGATGTTGCCCAGGCGGAGGCCGACCTTAAGTTGGCTTCTGAAAATCTGGAAATTGCCCGGCTCAAAAATGCAACAGATCTTGAAACGGCAAAGATGAAGCTGGAGTTTGCGAAACTCGATTTGAAAAAATATGAAGATGTTGAATACCAGCAGATGGTGGATAAAGCGCAGTCGGATATTTATCTGGCGGAGCAGGAGCTGAAGAAAGCCCGGAATGAGCTGGAGGGCACCGAGGAGCTGTTTGAAAAAGGCTACTCGAACCGGCAGGAGCTGGAGGCGGATGAACTGGGGGTGGAGCGTAAAGAGATTGAGGTGAAAAATAAGAAAGCTGATCTCGAGATTCTCAAAGACTACACCCATCCGAAAAAGCTGAAGGAACTTAAAAATTCGGTTGATAATGCAGCTTCTGCATTGGAGCGCATGAAGAAATCCCAGGTGGCGGAACTCCAGAGTAAGGAAGCCGGGATTGAATCGCGTAAGACCCGACTTGAAATTGAAAAGAATCAGTTGGCCACCCGCGAAGTTGAGTTTTCAAATACCAAGGTGTATGCCGATTTTAACGGTCAGGTCTTTTATCCCAACGAGCGGCGGCGTCCGAAGATTGAGAAGGGGGCCACAGTACAGGTGCGGCAGAAGATTTTATCCTATCCCGACCTCTCAACCTGGAATGTTAGAGTCGGCATTCCGGAGGCGATGATTGATAAAGTGAAACTGGGTCAGAAAGCGAAAGCGACGCTGGATGCCGTGCCGGGCTTGTTTCTGGAAGGTATTGTGGAAAAAGTCAGTGCGGTGCCGGATTCCCAGAACTGGTTCAGTTCGGGCATAAAAACCTACACCATCATTATTGATGTATTGAATGAGGAGGAATTGAAACTCAAGCCCGGTATGTCCGCTACGGTGGAGATTATCACGGATCAGCTGGTCAACGTAATCTACATCCCGATACAGGCCGTGGTTTCCCGCGATAATCACCACTACGTCTATGTGGTGAAGCGCGGAAAAAAAGAGCTGCGCGAAGTTGAAATCGGAAAGTTTAATACACACTCCATCGAAATTAAATCCGGCCTGGAAGTGGGCGAAGAACTTCTGCTCTATGCGGAGGTGGAGTTGGAGGCAGATGCCAATCTAAAGCGAAGCCCTTTAGAAGAGGAATCCAAAAAGGACGGCTCCAACAATGAAGACGCAAAAGCGGCCAAGGATGATGAATGAGTGAGGTGATCGTTGAGCTGAAAGGGGCCGTTAAGGAATATGTGAATGGCTCGCTGCGAGTGACAGCCATGCGCGGGATTGATTTGAGTATTAATCGCGGAGAGTACGCCGTGATTATGGGAGCTTCCGGTTCCGGAAAATCGACCTGCCTGAATATTCTGGGCTGTCTGGATCGGTTGTCGCAGGGTACCTATAAACTTGGCAGTCAGGATGTGTCGGATCTGGATGACGATGAACTTTCTGAAATTCGGTCGAAGCGGTTGGGTTTTATTTTTCAGTCCTACAATCTGATTCCTCAGCTCAATGTGTTGGAAAATATTGAAGTGCCGCTTTTTTATCAGGGCGTGCCTGAATCGCAGGCGCGGGTTCAGGCAGAGAAATTGGCCAAGCGGATGGGGCTGGGGGGGCGTCTTAAACATAAGCCCATGGAACTGTCTGGTGGTCAGCAACAACGCGTGGCCATTGCCCGCTCACTGGTCTGTGATCCGATTCTGATGCTCGCCGATGAGCCGACCGGGAACCTGGATACAAAAACCGGGCACGAAATTCTGGAACTGATCGATGAATTACATGCCGAGGGAAAAACCATTGTGATGGTGACGCATGATGATGAAATTGCACACCGCGCCGAGCGCGTGGTTTGGTTCCGGGATGGCGACATTATTTCCAATGATTGGAATGGAGCGGCCAGCACATGATTTCGATGCGTCCAGAGCGGATGATCAAACTGGCTTTTAAAAACCTCAGCCAATATAAGCTGCGTGCGGGTCTAACCA
>CAKZQV010000043.1 GCA_937141895.1 uncultured Verrucomicrobiota bacterium | reverse complement strand
TAAAATTACGGTCGGACAGGTACTGCTGACCCATGATGCGCTGAAAGACCGGGAACGGCACCTGAATGCGCGGAATACCTTGCTGAACCTGATCGAAAACCGCGTGATCCCCATCATTAATGAAAACGACGCGATTTCCACAGAGGAGATTAAGTTTGGCGACAACGATGTGCTCGCGGCATTGGTTGCCATCCTCATCGACGCCGACGCCCTCGTGCTGCTGAGCACGACGGATGGCTTGCGCAACGGTGATGAGCGGGTTTCGTATATTGAAGAAGTGGACGATGATATTCTCGGTCTAGTAGCAGACAAAGCCGATAACCTCTCCACCGGAGGCATGGCCTCCAAACTAAAATCAGCGCAGCTGGCAGCCCATAACGGGGTGCCGGTCGTGATTGCCGATGGCCGCAAACCCCGCGTACTGACCAATATTTTCCAGGGATTGGATGAAGGTACCCTGCTTTTTCCAAAGGCTGGAAACATGTCCAAACGGAAGAGCTGGATTGCGTTCTTTAACCGTTCGGAGGGTCATTTGGTTGTGGACGACGGCGCAGTTGAAGCGCTGGAAAAAGGCAAAAGCCTGCTGCCGGTCGGCATCCAAGAGGTGCAGGGAACATTCGAGGTCGGCGCCATGGTGGATATCCAATCATTGAAAGGCGAACCCATTGCACGCGGATTGGTCGAGCTTTCGAGCGGGGACATACAGAATTTAAAGGGGCAGCAAACCGCCGGCAAATCCGGCGAGGTGATTCACCGCGACAATATGGTGTTACTTCAGGAAGGAAATACACATGGATGTTAAAGAACAGGTTTTAGAAATCGGGGCCAAAGCGAAAGCTGCCAGTCGTAAACTCGCCAAACTTTCGACCCGCCGCAAAAATGCGATTCTCGAAGCGATGGCGGAAGAGCTGGATGCGCAGCGTACATTTATTCAGTCGGAAAATAAAAAAGATCTGGAAGCCGGGCGCGAGGCGGGATTGACCCATGCGATGTTGGATCGCCTTGAACTGACGGATGCCCGCATCGACAGCATGATCAAAGGCCTGCGCGATGTCGCGGTGCTGCAGGATCCGGTGGGCGAAGAAATCAGCACCTGGAATCGCCCGAATGGATTGGAAATTCATAAGCGCCGCGTTCCCATTGGCGTGATCGGTATTATTTTTGAATCGCGCCCGAATGTGACGTGCGATGCCGCGGCCCTCTGCTTTAAAACCTCTAACGCGGTGATTCTGCGCGGCGGTAAAGAAGCGCTGCATTCCAACCTGGCCATTGCCAATGCCATGGCGAAGGGCGGCGAAACCAAAGGCATGCCCGAAAACTGCATTCAGCTGATTCCTACAATTGATCGCGCCGCGGTTGAAGTGATGTGTCAGATGACGGATTATCTGGATCTGATTATTCCACGCGGCGGCGAAGGCCTGATCCGCGCAGTCATGCAAATGGCGCACGTTCCCGTGATTAAACATTATACCGGCGTTTGTCACACCTATGTGGATGTTTCGGCGGACCTTTCCATGGCCTGGAAAATTGCGGAGAATGCAAAATGCCAGCGCCCGGGCGTGTGCAATGCGATGGAAACCCTGCTGGTGCATAAAGATATTGCCGCCGATTTTCTCCCGAAGATGGGTGAAATTTTTGACCAGCACGGGGTTGAGATGCGCGGCGATACACAAACCACAAAATTGATCGGAACCGCTGTTCCGGCAAAAGACGAAGATTGGACCACGGAATACGTGGATCTGATTCTTTCCATCAAAGTCGTCGAAGACGTTGTGGCCGCCATTGATCATATAAATAAATATGGATCCGGCCATTCTGATGCGATTGTGGCGGAAGACGAAAAGGCCACGGTTCAGTTTCTGAACGAAGTGGATGCGTCCACCGTTTATGTAAATGCCTCCACCCGCTTTACGGATGGAGCTGAATTCGGCATGGGCGCGGAGATCGGCGTGAGCACCGATAAACTGCACGCCCGCGGTCCGATGGGGCTGGAAGAGCTCACCACGTATAAATATGTGGTGGAAGGCAAGGGCCAGATTCGCGAGTAACTGAACTTATTCGCTGACGCTGACAGGCTGCTCCTCGGGGGCAGCCTCTGCTTTTTCCGGATTAATGCTGACCGTCTTGGTCGGGTCCGTTTCGCTTACGGAATAGGGCTTGAGAATGCCTTTGCTCTCGCCGGAGTCATCCAGGTCGCGCAGCACAAAGATAAAATCGCGGACGAGCAGATCGTATTTAGTTTTCAGGGCGAGAATGTCCGACCGAAGCTCATCATCATAATAGTGCGTAAAGATCAGTTCATTGATCCCCTGCTCTTTGATGACCTCTTCGAGTTCCGAAAAGTTTCCAAGCACTGGAAATCCATAGACCGATTTG
>CAKZQV010000042.1 GCA_937141895.1 uncultured Verrucomicrobiota bacterium | reverse complement strand
TTTGTTTCAGGGAAGTGCTGAGCTTAACGGTTTTGAGTGAAAGCAGGCCTTCTTTGCCCGTCGTTGTATAATAGTCGGATTCTGTTACACGCAGGAGTGGATCGGTTTCAAAACGAATCTTATTCGATAGACCATAATAATCGGTGCTGTATTGGAATTGCTGTTCATTTTGCAAAGCATCAACCAGCTTGACGGGTTGCGCTATCTTGCTTTTAGCCTGTGCAACCTCGATGTTGCCCCAGTCGCCGTACTGGAACTCCGTTACATTGCCCCATTGGTCGGACTGCCATCCCGTGCCGATAACCGGAACGTAAAACTGGGAAACCACGAAGTACGGAACCCGAATATTTCCCATTGAAGTGAGTTCAATCTGCTCACTGTATCCCTTGTTGTTTGAGACCACCAGTTTTCGGGCGGAGTAGAAGCGGGTGCTCTGATCCGGCAGCCCCCACTCAAAATAGCCGTCATCTCCTTCCTGATAACTGTAACTCCATTGCGTGCCTCCCAGATCGGTTATTGTGGTTGTTCTTGACGAGGGCAGATACATTCCCGGAACAAATGCGTGATGGGAGCCGAATGAACCTCGGCTCAAGGATACCGTTTTGGTATCCGGATGGGTGACCTGCGTTAGCAAACGTGGTTCTCCCATCATCGTAACGGAACCTGCACCATAGCTGTAGTAGTCGCTGGAGTTTGAATAGGTGAAGCTGAATTTGTTCGTGTTGGCATCGCTTATTGAACGGATGCAAAGGTGGTGTTGGTTTTCGCTATGGTCTGCGTTTGCGCCGCTCCACCAATCCTCAAGCCCGGGTTCATAGAATAGTTCATCTGGATAAGATCCCTGTTCATACCGATAGTCCTCCTCCATGGAATACCAGTACCGGTAGCCCGTTGTTGCGCCGTTTTCGCGCACAACAGAGCGGAGCATGGGGTCGAGGCTGGAACCGCCTCCCTCACTCTCATCGTCTTCACGTACGGTGCTGTCGGAGTCGCTGTCCCCCATACTTTCCGATGAACTTTCATATATATAGTTGATTGTGTTGCCGTTCGGATCGGTTACGGCAGTGATAACTCCATTGCTCTGAACAATGCCCAACGATAAGTTGGCCGGTTGCGCCGTAATCTTGGTGGGGATCACTCCTCCGGAATCATACGTGTATTCGAGCGAGTAACCATACCGATCTTCCACCCGAACCAGACGGGATATCCAGTGATAATGCTTAATCTGTTCGAAACTCCAGCTTCCGTATGGATAATCGGAATCATCCGCACTCCATTGGGGACGCTGAGTTTGAGCAAATTGATAGGCTGAAGCATAGGTCAGCACGGTTCCGTTTGCCAGTCGCAGCGTCGCCGAACCAGTTGACGGATTATGATTGAGTTCCACTTTCGCCATATCAACACCGCTCTGACCGGAGCTGAACGTAAGGTCGGGAGGGCGGGTACTGGTACCACTATGGCTTTTATACGTGTACTCTCTTCCGGTGTGGTCCCTTATATTAAGGGTTCCATTACCCAAGCCGTTTTTTATCCAATGGATGGCCGGGGCCAGGTTGGACTGCCAGCATTTGCCGAAAGGCTTGTCCGGGCGGCTGTCGGGATGCAGGCCGAAGTCGCCCCACACCTCCTGCGTCAGCGTCCGCCGGACTTCCAAGGCCAAATGCCCGGAACCCACCGGGATGTGGATGTCGGTCACACTGTGCTGCAAATCCACGGAAAACGCATCAATATAGGTGCTTTCGTTCAGGTAGTCGAAGGGCGTTTGGTCCTGCGGCGCGTTGTCGGCCATGGGTAGGCCGCCCAGCGATACCTTACCTCCGATACTCGGCTGGGGCATCGCCCAAGGGAAGGTGTCATAACCTCTGCTTTCATGCTTATCCCCCAGCTCCTTCGTGTCCTTGTAACGCGTGTAGGGCTGCACTTCATACAACTGCCGAGCATCAACTGATGCGCCCCCCAACAGGAACAAAAGAAAAATGCACCGCCCACCAAAATGTTTAAACCCGCCCATTGTTAAAATCCCCTTATAAAATGTTTACTGCAAAATCCAACCCGTCGTCCGGATTCGTCCAATTCTTGCTTTCGAGCCATGAAGGGCGTCCATCACCGTCACTGTCATCTCCCGCGCCTACAGGGAAATCACCGGAAGAAGCATCCGAGGGGTTATTTGGATCTGTCTGCAATTCATGGACTTCGTAACCGTCCGGCACACCGTCACCGTCCGAATCAGGATCGTTTATACCCGTTCCATACTTCACCTCTTCCCAGTCAAAAAGGCCATCGGCGTCGCTGTCCTCAAACACAGCTGCGCCCGGACTGCTTGCATCCGTTGGATCCGTACCCATAACGGCTTCATCAGTGTCGCTAAAGCGGTCGTTATCGTCATCCGGGTCGGCCACCAACATGGGGTAGCTGGTTGAGGTGCGGGGCGGGTTCCCGTACAGGTCATCGGGCATTCGGTCACGG
>CAKZQV010000041.1 GCA_937141895.1 uncultured Verrucomicrobiota bacterium | reverse complement strand
GGGGTATGTGGGCGGCCCAAGGCGTTCTGACTTCCACCGGCGGCATGACCTCTCACGCGGCGGTTGTTGCCCGTGGTTGGGGTAAATGCTGTATCTGCGGTGCCGGCGATCTGAAGATCGACTACAAAAAGAAAACCGTCACTATCGGTAAGAAGGTCTACAAGCAGGGCGATTGGCTCTCGCTGAACGGTTCCACCGGTGCGGTCTACGAAGGACAGCTACCGACGCAGGTCAGCCCGGTTGTTTCGGCTGTTGTTGATGGGAAGGCGTCGGCGAAAAAAGATCCGATCTACAAAATGTACGAGCAGATCTCCAAATGGTCCGACTCTCATCGTAAAATGAATGTGCGCACCAATGCTGATTCTCCGGCCGACTCCAAAGCGGCCCGTTCATTTGGTGCTGAAGGTATCGGTCTCTGCCGTACGGAACACATGTTCTTTGAAGGCGACCGTATCTGGGCCATCCGCGAGTTCATTCTGGCGGATGACGAGAAAGCCCGCAAAGGCGCGCTGGCGAAACTGCTGAAGCATCAGCAGAAAGACTTCGAAGGCATCTTCAAGGCAATGGACGGCCTGCCGGTAACGGTACGTCTGCTCGATCCGCCGTTACACGAGTTTGTGCCGCACACGAAAAAGGATCAGGCTGAAATGGCAAAACGCCTCGGCGTTCCGGCAAAGCGTGTTACTGAGCGTGTGCAGGAGCTGCACGAGTTTAACCCGATGCTGGGTCATCGCGGTTGCCGTCTCTCCATCACGTATCCGGAACTCTGTGTCATGCAGACCAAGGCCATCATCGGCGCAGCCTGCAAAGTGTCGAAGCTGAAGAAGCCGGTTAAAGTGCTGCCGGAAATTATGATTCCGCTCATTGGCACCAAAGCTGAGCTCGACTTCCTTGAAAAAATCGTTCGTGAGAACGCCGAGGAAATCATCGCGAAGACCGGAGCTAAAGTGAAATATATGGTCGGCACGATGATCGAAATTCCGCGCGCGGCCCTGACGGCGGACGAAGTGGCTGAAACCGCTGAGTTCTTCAGCTTCGGCACCAACGACCTGACCCAGATGACGTTCGGCTACAGCCGCGACGACATCGGGAGCTTCCTGCCGGATTACCTCGGTGAGAAGATTCTGCCGGCCGACCCGTTCCAGACTTTGGACCAAACCGGCGTTGGTCAGCTTGTGAAGCTTGGTGTTGAGCGCGGGCGTGAAACCCGCCCGGACCTCAAGTGCGGCATCTGCGGTGAGCATGGTGGTGATCCCGAATCCGTGAAGTTCTGCGCGAAAGTCGGCCTCAACTATGTGAGCTGCTCTCCGTACCGTGTTCCGATTGCCCGCCTTGCTGCTGCTCAGGCAGCCATTAAAGGCTAAGCATCCGAATATCGAAATTTCCAAAGGTTGGAACTTTCCAACCTTTGGAAAGCTAGAAGCCCGTCCGCGCGACGGGCTTTTTTTGGTTATGCCTCATTTCCGGGGGCCGGTTACCCCATTTCGTTGCAGGGTACGGTTCTTTACGCAGTAAAGGCCGTGCTTCTTTGCCCCTTCTGCGCGCCCCTTCAGGAAGCTCGCGCTACACCCCCGCTTAAGATACTTTTCTGGAAAGAGGGCAATTGCTCAAGTGATTTTGATAAATCTGATGTAGTTTTTAAGATCATAATCTCAAATCAGGAGAGGTGTTATGGATAAAAAACAAACCGTGGGTCAGGCAACGGCCAGTATGGTTCTTGGAATTCTATCGTTGATCATGTTCGGATTGCTGACGGCGGTTCCGGCGGTCATCTGTGGACATATAGCGAGAGGGAAAATTAAAAAGAATCCAGCGGAATTGACGGGTGAAGGCTCTGCATTGGCCGGACTGATAATGGGCTATGTTTCAATTGGACTGCATGTCTTGCTGGTGCCCTTCATCCTTGCCGCAGTAGCTATTCCGCTAATGTCTGGCAATATGGATCGCGCGATGGCGACGGAGGGGCAGGCGGGTCTATCGACGGTAGGAATGGCCGCCCAGATCCATTGGGCAGAAAATGGCAGTTTTGACGGCATCGAAAGCATTGGTGATTTTAAAAGCATTGAGTCTGGAGATCTTGATGGTTTTGGATTTCAGGAAGAGGATTATGTATTGGTTTCGCTGATCGATGGAGAAAATTATGTCATGTCTGCCACCGGCGGCAATGAAGAGAATGAGACCACTGTGGTGATGCGTGTGATTGATGGAGGGATACACTGGGAGATCGATCGTTCAGATTAGCCGATTAAGTGATCCCAACGCTGGACTTCGGATAGTTGCCCGTCATTGCGATGGGCTTTTTTATGAAGGTTTCCGGCTAGGGACCTGCGCCGAGGGGTGGGCGCAGGCCTTCGTCACGCCGGATATAAAATCTAAGCGGCCATTTTATGGCTGCGTTTATCGCTGTGGCGGGCAATGGCCTGGCGAAGGCGGAAGTGTTCGCCGCCGCGCATTTTTAAGAACATTTTATGCCCTTTTCGCGTTTGCAGTACATAAACAGGGCAGGTCGAGCGGCGACTGGCCAGCAGCAGCTGCGGCCAGTTCAGAATAAAGTAAAGCGGGGAAACTTCGTTTCGTGTAGCGAGACGCAGATAATGTACCGCTCCTAGGTGCACTTTTCCGGTCGGGATCAGGCCGAGGAAGCGCTGGATAATATGATCGCCTCTAAGCTCAAATGAAAAAGGCGAACCCAGAGAGGGGGTAGCAATTTTGGTTTTTCCAACGGCGTCACCCATCATTCATCTCTCCGAGCCACTGTTTCATTTCATAGTGGGAACCATCATCCAGTCGCATGAAGATACGTGGGCGTTTCTCATCTGCTTGCAGGGTGTAAAATGGCGTCAGCGTCCGTTTCTTTCGCAGACAGCTAAACCAATTCACGTAGTTTAGCTTGGTGATGTCGCCCGAATCCGCCTGCCTGAAATCCTTAATCCGCTTCAGCGGAATTGTATTCAGGGTAATGATGCGGAAAAGTTTGGTGGTCAACACCTCTGCGGTCAGCTGATAACTAAGAAAAAGCCCGACATCCATATCAATTAGACTGAAGGTTTTTGGTTTGGGATTCATAACCATACTTAAGCAAACGATATGCCACGCGTTAGAAAATATCGGCATACGTAAATGTTGACTATGCATCCAGCAGAAAGGAGGGGGTCGAATCCGAGAATTGAATGAAAAATAAAAAGGATATATTTCATACATCATAATGTATGAAAATTAGAATAAACCATTATATAAGGTTAATAGCCTATTTCATACATTATGATGTATGAAGAAATAGTCGACACCCCCCTATTCATTCATGGCGGGCGGAACTTTTTTCCTACTCTTCCGGGTCATGCTCATAGTCTAGCCCAGGACGCTGGATTATAGGAAATGAGAAATCAGCGGCGGCCAAAAAGTAGAGAAATTAAATAGGTAATTCCGGTGAGCACAATGATTGTGGCTCCGGCGGGTAGATCGGGGCCATAGCTCAGGCCCAGCCCGCCAAAGGTCAGCAGGGCACATATCCCGGCGGCGAGGGCCATCATGGAACCCATGCGCTGACAGAAACGTCCGGCGATCGCCGCGGGTAAGGTGAGCATCACGATCACCATCACAATGCCAACGATGGAA
>CAKZQV010000040.1 GCA_937141895.1 uncultured Verrucomicrobiota bacterium | reverse complement strand
GGACGGTAACGTTGGAGGTTGGAGCGCGCCAGCCACGTTTGAGCTTGGACTGTTGAGTTCCAATGACTGGAAAGCGAAGTGGATTCGTCCAGCAAACGATCTTCCGGAGTTGGAGTCTACGTCTATGTTGCGCCGCGATTTTTCCGTTAAAGGGGAAGTTGCTCAGGCCCGGCTGTATGTGACAGCCAAAGGATTGTTTGAAGTTCACCTGAATGGCAAAAAAGTGGGGCAGGATGCATTCACCCCGGGCTGGACGTCCTACAGTAAGCGGATTGACACGCTGACCTATGATGTGACGGATCATTTGTCGAAGGGCCAAAATGCCATTGGTGCGCTGTTGGGCACCGGCTGGTATGCCGGTAAAATTGGGTTCAGAGGCGAGCAAAACCGATATGGTAGTCGGCCAGAGCTGCTGCTGCAGCTTGAGATCACCTATGCAGACGGTTCGTCCGCGGTGATCGTGTCCGATGAAAGCTGGAAAAGCACATTCGACGGACCGATTCGTTCATCCAGCATTTACAATGGCGAAACGTATGATGCGGGCATGGAATTTCCGGGGTGGGATAGGGCTGATTTTGACGATAAGGCCTGGTCAAAGGTAAGCGCCGAGGCTGATCTCGGTCCTGCTGATCTCGCGCCTAAACCGTTTCAACCGGTTCGGGTCACCGAGGTGCTTGAGGTTCAGAAAATAACCGAACCGGAAGAAGGACGCTTTATCTTTGATATGGGCCAGAACATGGTCGGTTACCCGGAACTCAATATTCCCGTCGAAAAAGGGCAGAAAATTACGGCTCGTTTCGCGGAAATGCTGAATCTCGACGGTACGATGTATACCGATAATTACCGGAAGGCCAAGTCGATCAATTTTTATACGGCGGCAGAAACGGGTGCCATCACATGGAAGCCGACCTTTACGTTTCATGGCTTCCGATATGTGGAATTGTCCGGATTCAGTAAAGATGTCAAACCCAGCAAGGATTGGGTGAAAGGGCTAGTGCTGCATACCGATCTTCCAAGCATTGGAACGTTTGAATCTTCGCACGATAAACTGAATCAGTTGCAGTCCAATATAGTCTGGGGGCAACGCGGAAACTTTCTCGACCTGCCAACGGACTGCCCGCAGCGCGATGAGCGTATGGGCTGGACCGGTGATGCACAGGCTTTTTGTTCGACCTCCATGTTTAACTATGAGTCTCATGCATTTTGGAAAAGTTGGTTGGGAAGTGCGCGGGATGATCAATTGCCGTCAGGTAAAATTCCCTGTGTGATCCCGGATGTCTTTGCCGGACCGGACAGTCCGGGATGGATGGATGCCGCCACGATTATTCCGTGGGATTCCTATGTGCGAAGCGGGGATAAAGAACTCCTTTCAGAAAACTATGAAATGATGGAAAAACTCGTTTCGTTTTATAGAAAAAAGGCCAAAAAGAACCTGATTCCCAAAATCAGTGGATTTGGGGATTGGCTTCAGCCGTATGCTGAGGACAACAAGGGCGACACGCCGCTGCCGCTGCTGGGAACCGCATTCTATGCGCACAGCACCCAGATTCTGGCTGATTCTGCTGAAGTGCTGGGAAAGACGGCCGACGCAAAAAAATATCAAGCTGAAGCCGATGCGATAAAAGAGGCCTTCGCGTTTCATTATTTTGATAAAAACGGAACCTTGAAAAACGCTCCGGAAACGCAGACCGCTTACATTCTTGCGCTCCGTTTCAACCTCATTCCGGAGGACCTTCGCAAGGGCGCTGCAGAAAATCTTGTAAAACTGATCGAGGAGGCCGATGGGCACTTGCGGACCGGTTTTCTCGGAACGCCCTACATTGCGCAGGTGCTCGATGAAGCCGGCTACACCGATTTGGCCTTTTCGCTGTTGTTCAAAGAAACCTATCCATCTTGGTTCTACTCCATTAATCAGGGGGCCACGACCATGTGGGAACGATGGAACAGTTACACGCTGGAAGATGGCTTTAATTCGGAAGGTATGAATTCATTCAATCATTATGCCTATGGTGCCATCGGTCAATGGATGTATGAGCGCGTGGCCGGTATTACTCCTGATCCGGAGCATCCTGGATACAAGCATTTCTATGTTCGACCGCTGCCGGGTGGTCCGCTGACTTCAGCAAAAGCTGAACTTGAAACGGTTTACGGTAAAGTTTCCAGTAGCTGGAAGCTCGAAGGAAACATGCTGAGCATGGACGTGATTGTTCCGCCGAATACAACGGCCACGGTTCAGTTTCCCAACGGGCGTAAAAGCGAGCGTGTTGGACCTGGGCAGCATCAATTCAGTGCGAAGCTGTAACTTTAAACCGATTATTAGAAAAACAGTCTGAATGTTGAATAGTCATTTGAGTTATGCTGGGGCGAGAGCCGCAGCATTTCTTATGTCTATGCCCTGAAGTCCGAAAAAGCTAGGAAAAATAGGGGCATAGCCATCGTGCGCCCAAACACACTTTCATGGTCTGAATGGGGCATTGAATACGTGGAAGGCTTTGAAGCCAGCGTTAGCCTGAATATTTCACAAACAAAGAAGCGTATTTCCTGTTAACTGCTATAATG
>CAKZQV010000039.1 GCA_937141895.1 uncultured Verrucomicrobiota bacterium | reverse complement strand
AGATTTGGAAGGAGTAGGCAATGACCCCATACCAAGAATCAAGACTGGAGACGGTCCCGGCATCAAAAACGACATCTGCAACTTTTCCGCAGGGATTGGCTATCAGAACTTTTTTGGTTAATCCCAGAGCAACAAATGTTGCCCCGCGTGCAAATTTCTCCAACGTGTGCGTTCGTTTTTGCAGTTGATCCGCCACCTCCGAGAAACGAATAATCGGTCCTGCAACTAACTGAGGAAACATCGAAACATAACAGAAAAAATCGACTGGATGACGAATCGCTTTAGCATCACCGCGATAAACATCGATGGAATAGCTCATCGATTGAAAGGTGTAGAAGCTTATACCAAGGGGTAGCGTAACCCGAAATGCAAGATCCAGGTTCCAAGCTTGCAAACCCAGAACCTCAACCAATGTGTTGTAACTGGAAATTCCGAAATTGAAGTATTTAAAAAAGCCCAGCAAAGAAAGGTTCGAACATATCGAAATAATCAGTGCAATGCGCTGCCCGCGTGATCTTTCTCCCCCTGACTGAAGAGGGTGTACGGGCTCTTTCCATGATCCCCCCCATTGCTGCGAAATGGTTAACCCACAAACATAATCAATCATTGTGGACGTCATCATGAGCAAAACAAATAAAGGATTTGCCCATCCATAGAAAAGGTAACTAAGCAAAGTCAGTACCAAATGACGCATATGCAGCTTTGGCGCTGCATAATAGAGCAACAGCGCCAAAGGCAGGAAATAAAAGATGAATAGGTGCGAACTAAATACCATGTCAGCTGGCTACTCCTGCCCTACATCCAGATAAATCCCTACAGGATCAATCAGGTCACTCGAAATGCGCTCGCCCTCTAACTCCGGATGCTGCTCAATCGATTCCAGACTCAGCCGATAGGACTTCCCGACCTCACGATCGAAGGGATAAACTTTGGCGTCCAGAATGGCCCAGTGCTGAACAATGATCTGCTCTTCGTCAATCGTACCCTCTACAACCTTTTCGACCTTGTAGAGATATTCAACTAATGAAGATCGATAAGGAGCAATACCTTCAACCGTAGGCATGGGAGATATCTGAACTAATTCGGCATCAATGACGAGTCGCTCAGCAGGCTTAAACCGATCAACAGGCTGCGCACCAATCCAAGCCGTAAAGTTTTGAGCGACCTCCTCCTCATCAAGAACGCGATCATACCAGGCAACACCCTCTATGGTGCCCTTCCAATCGTCAGCGCCATCTCTCCAGGCACCCAGACTCAGCGGCGCATTATTCCATGATTTCAAAGAGGGCAACCTGATTTCACTTTCATTGCGAATCATAGAACCCTGCCGGTAGAAGCGTAATCCCGTATTACGAGAATAACTGAGGCATACGCTCTGTTGTTTTCCCGCGCCAATATCCGCCAGAACATGGGTCTCTCCCGAGACTAAAAGCTCCAGCTTATCGCCGACCTGAACAAAAGCCAGGTTTAGATCGTCCTTGTCGCGGCCCAAGGCCATGAGAACATGCGGTTCATCTGTATGCTCCTGCTGGGGTAAGTAGGAGAAAAATACGGTAAATTCACGACTTTCAGCTAGTGCTGCCGAAAGACGCTCACCCATCTCATCGCTAAAATAACTCCCATTGACGACATCCATTTCAAAGAAACGACCCAACCGCGCCTTTCCTTTTCTGGTCAAGTCACATGAATAATATCCCAACACCGGATCATCAATGGCATTGGCCTTATCCGCCTGACTCCAGACAAATTTCATTCCGTCTTTATTCGTGGGCCACATATCCAGCGCGGAAATTTTTCCCTTGGAAGCAACCGGTGAATTCAAACAAATCTGCCGAGCCCCTTTAACCCATACATCCGGATAAAAATCAGCATCCGGATGCTCCGTTAACTGAAACCAGCGGTCTACCTTGGTATATGATTCATCGAACTGGCCGACGTAGATATTGATATCTTTTCCACCGCCCGTGATATTGTTGTATTGCCCCTTTTGCTTATAGGGCCCCGTCATGGAAAAGAAGTCCGGATGGTTACTCCATCTTGGATGGTAGACTTCATGTCGGAAACACCGCGGAGCCGAATTCAGGCGAATTTTGCTGTCAACAGAACCGTCCAGCGAGCGAAGTACGATACCTTTATGCGGACCATCAAAGACCCACACCAGATATTGATTATCCGGAGAGATCGACGACCAGCACCCGGTTCCTACCTTCAAAAGAGTCTGACTCGGTATATCGACAACCCCACCCAGAGGCCATGGGAACAAACCGGCCATTATGGTGCCGTCAGCGGATAGCTGAAGATTGTCGGGTCCGGCAGAGGTTTTTTCCCAGATTATTTCCTGAATCTCAGGATCGTCCAATCGACAACGCATAACCGGCTTTCCGCTGTCCACGGAATCTTCAGACTCACCGGCGATATAATAAACCCAGTCCAACCCTGTCTCAGGGTCCTGCCAAACCTCAGCAGCATGACCATGCCCCAATTTTCTGAGCCCACTCCCATCCCAATTTACAAAATAGAAGTCATACTCATTGAAACGGGTAAAGACGACGCCATTACCGTCAGGAGTTATCAAAGGTTTTCGGTAGTTGCCTACATCCGGTAGAATTCGGCGTTCAACTGCACCTGCTTCGCCATCCACGCCCATTAAGCTCAAGCGGTCTCCTCTACAAAGCGGGTCAGTTCCATCGCCTTCAACCTGACGAACCCAAACCGCACGTGATGGAGCGCCTACGAATTCGTCTAACGACTCAGCATCAGACGGCCGACTGCAGCCGGCACTTAAGCCCAAACCACAGACGGATATCAGTATACCAGACATCAGGTATAGAGTTCGTTTTTTGCTTTTACTCATATATCTCAACATGCTTTTCATGCGCCTCGTTCGCAAATATTTTTTCATACCTCAACAGAGTCATCGATCCGGAATGAGTTAAGTTCTTTGTATGCACCACGTTAAATATTGTAACTCCATAACATGATCACCGAGAAGATCAGCGGCCGTCAGGCCGGGCGATGTCGGAACAGAAAGGCCCCATTAACGACGCTCCACTCTAATGGTATAGAATGCGTTGGACGTATATGCCGGGTCGACATACTGCATGTCTCCGCTTATCCCAGGAAGTATACTGGCGGGTTCAAAAACGCCATCAACTAAATTAGTAGATCTCATAATGAAATAGGTACAGTTCGAAGATCCCGCCCAACGTAGAGTATCGGGTTCCATCGTTATTACAAATGGACCGTTAGATACATTCGGAGATGAGTCGATTACATACTCGTATGCATTGAATAAGCCATCACCGTCAGCATCAACATTATAGCCGATCAGCGTGGAATCCAAATTGAACCCCTCAATCCAGGAGCCATACGAAGCCTCACTCCCTACCAACTTTACGTTACCAATAGAAAATTTCGGGTTGGGAGCCATTTTATCCCACTCAAATGTAATGAAGAGCTTTTCTACCGAATCCAGAACAGTATGAAACTGGTTGGAGGCAGATAAGAAGCCGGGGAGAAAATGAGTATCATCCAACGGAATTTCTATGTGCGTAATTCCGGAAGTCACGGACATGCTGGCCTCATAAAAAAGAAATTCGCTTTCACGCACCAGCTCCGCAACCATCGTTGCAGGAACAGAGGACTCAATATCGAAGGCTAAAATCTGTGCACCTGCATCAGTATACGAACCAGCAAGAATCCCTGATGAACTCGATGGACCGGCAAGAAAAGACCATTTAGGATTGTCTTCAAAATCTACATTGACGTCCGGAACCAGTGTTAACGTTCCCTCTGATACAGAAAATGAAGAGGCAGACGGCACCAACCCAGCATGATCAAAAGATGCCCAGCCCTGGACCGAATGGTCAGGCCATGTTTCGGCCATATCTAGAATCGCAGCAATTGAATATGAACATGTTACAAACAAAACTGCTGCACTATATAACTGTAATCTTATTTTCATGATCACTGAAAGCGACGTTTCAAAAGCAAGAGCAATCCCGACCCTCCGAGGATCAATGTAATCACTGCAGGCTCAGGAACTGCGATAGCACGAGTGTAAATGGCCACATCCTGAATAGCTAACGCTGCAGAACTCGCTTCCAATCGAAAGTCCAGTGTTGTAGCCGTTGCTGCCATCTCTACGGTACCGGTAGTGACATTATGATTCCAACTTCCCCCTCCAAAAAAACTGTCCTCCGCGATTAGGTCACTGTAGAAATCAGAATCTTCAGAAACCACATCACCTTGCAAAGTTAAGGAAGGACTGATCCAAAGCCCAGGAGCCTCATACGTAATTACATCAATCATAAACTCAAAAGTAAAAGGCTCCAAGACTGCGAATGAAACAGGAACAGTAAATTGTAAAAATCCTTCTGAAGAAACTACCCAACATCCCGAAGAATCATAGTTAATAGGACTTCCTGACTGCCAGCCAATCTCAGTGCCCGGGTCGATTAGAGCCATTGCTGAACCATAGAGATTTGTTTCTAAAGCTACAGGAGGGTTCGCAGCGGTCTCGAAGGTATAATACGTTTGGGTAGCACCCGCTTCATTTTTCCATGAAGGCTCTTCAAAGATCGCCGCCTGCAGATTTAACACAAGAACAAACAAAGCTCCACACGATATACAATAAGTCTTTTTACATAATCTAAGTATATTCATTTTTCACACTCCCTAAAACCGTGCATAAATTTTACGCGGTATTCCCTCAATTAAAATGCTATTCACCGGATTTCTGCCAATTCGCCCGCAAGGCAAAATAATCACTCGTGTTTACGCTTCCATCATAATTGGCATCACCCGCAGGATTACTCGTTTGCCAGTTCGCCCGCAGGGCAAAATAATCACCCGTGTTAATTGCGTTATCATCATTCAAATCACCGCTCAGAAGCGTATTTGCCCCCGAAAAATCAGCGGTTACCTGCACAATTTCATTAAATTGAACAACCGGCAACACCCGCGACAACGACTTCTCCAGCTTGACGCGCATGAAGGCGGTCTCTGTTGGAAGATCTGACAGGATTATATTCGTGGCAACACCATCGACAAATTCCACTTGCTGCGTCCAGGTCACAAGTTCGGTCATCTGATCCGATAAAGCACTTAAAGAAACCGGCAACTGCAAGTTGCCAGCTGACGCATATTGAAATGCGAGGGATGTGTTTACCGTTGGTTCCGCGACTTCCATTGAAGCCATGCTCACGGCAGCATTTCCTACCCCATTGGACGCAGTAAGAGTTACATCATAAACACCAAGGTATGCATCTGCTGGCACAATGACCGACCAAGCGAACTCAACACTTCCATTAGTGGAAATTTGTGAAAACAGGGTAGCTGAAAGTTCTGTAGAAGTGGTCTGATGAACAACGGATACCGAAGCGGTCGAGATACCAAAAACCATGTCCGACGCGGTAAGATTCACTATAACAGTGCCCATAAGGGTCTTATTGGTGGGATTAAAAACATCTACAGGGACGGAATCCTGATCCTGAAAAGCCCCGAACACACTAATTTCAGGTGTCGTACTCGACACTACGATATCAAAGCTTTGCGTGGCCACACCCACGACATTGGAGGCTAGTAGTGTGACCGAATGCGTGCCGTACTGCTCAGCAACCGGCGTCCATTCCACTAGGCCGTTGGTGGCATTCACCGTCATATTCGACGGCGCGAGGTCGAGTTGGAACTGCGCGGATGGAATGCCCGTCGCTTCGGCGTCATAGCTGTAGAGCTGTTCGGCAACCACATTAGTTACGGCTTCCGAAGTAATCACCGGAAGTGTACCCGCTACCACGACCTCAAAGTTCTGCGTTGCGACACCCACTGCATTCGAAGCCAGCAGCGTGACCGAGTTGGTGCCGAACTGTGCGGCGGACGGCGTCCATTCAACCAGACCGTTGGTGGCGTTGATCGTCATATTCGACGGCGCGAGGTCGAGTTGGAACTGCGCGGATGGAATACCCGACGCGGCGGCATCATAACTGTAGAGGGTTTCGGCAACAACGTTGGTGATGGCCTCGGACGTGATTGCCGGAGCAACGCCCGCCACCACGATATCAAAAGTTTGTGTGGCCACGCCCACCACATTGGAGGCCAGTAGTGTGACCGAATGCGTGCCGTACTGCTCAGCAACCGGCGTCCATTCCACTA
>CAKZQV010000038.1 GCA_937141895.1 uncultured Verrucomicrobiota bacterium | reverse complement strand
ATTCAACTTCTACAACGTGCACTATGCAGCAACGCACGTGGTTGGAACCAGCGGCGGAAACACCGACGACATGATCGAGTCGCTCGCAATGATGGCGGCCGGTAAACTGAATCCGTCCACCATGCTGACGCACATCGGCGGCCTGGACGCGGTGATCGATACCACGCTCAACCTCCCGAACATCCCGGGCGGAAAAAAACTCGTCTATAACAACGTCAGCATGCCGCTGGTTGCGCTGGACGATCTGAAGAACATGGAAGGCGATCTCTACCAGGGGCTCGCTGTAATCGTAGAGAAACACAACGGCCTGTGGAGCCCGGAAGCTGAGAAGTTCCTGCTCGAAAACGCACCGGCCATCTAATCGCTCCATGGAACAGTTCGGTCTGATTTTCGACGTCGACGGTGTCATTGCCGACACCGAGCGGGTTAATGCGGAGGCCTCCATTCAGGTCTTCGCGGACCTGTTCGGGGTGCAGGATGTGGTGCGCGCCGATTTCGAGGCCGGGCTGGGGCGCGGTGCCGCGGAATATATACGTTCCGCTGCCCGGGTCCATGGTCTGGAACTTTCAGACGAACAGGTGACGGCCGCGACCGATGCGCGGCAGTCCAATTTTCTGGCCCTGCTGGAAGCCGATGCGCTTCCTGCGTTTCCCGGCGTGCTTGAACTTTTGGGGGCCGCCGAGCACGCCGGAAACTTAATGGTCGGGATTGCCACCAGCAGCACACGGGAGAAATCCGAAGCGGTGCTCAAATCGGCCGGTGTTCCGTACACCGAAATGGTCTATGTGACCGGGAGCGATGTAACCTGTAAAAAACCGCACCCGGAGCTGTTTCTGACGGCTGCGGAAAAACTCGGGCTTGCTCCGGCCCGATGCGTGGTGATAGAAGATGCGCCCAACGGAATCGAATCAGCGAAGGCCGCCGGCTGTCGCTGTATTGCGGTAACCAACTCCGCGGGGCGGGAAAAACTGATGGATGCGGACCGGATCGTAGATTCGCTGAGCGAGCTCGATCTCCAGGCATTGGAAGATGTGCTCGATAGGGTCGGGGATTAATTAAAACTGTGTATGCGGCCTGCCGCTTTAACGATAATAAACGAATAGGGAATAGAACAATGGATCTGAATCTTGTTGCAAATACAATTCGCGGACTCGCAATGGACGGCGTTCAGGCCGCCAAGTCCGGTCATCCGGGTATGCCGATGGGTATGGCCGACGTCGCTGCCGTCCTCTGGACGCAGTACCTCAAACACAATCCGGAAAACCCGGAATGGATCGACCGCGACCGCTTCGTGCTGTCTGCCGGTCACGGCTCCATGCTGATTTACTCGCTGCTACACCTCTCCGGCTATGATCTGCCGATGGAAGAGCTGCAGAATTTCCGCCAGTGGGATTCGAAAACCGCCGGCCATCCGGAATACGGTCACACCGTGGGTGTGGAAACCACCACCGGCCCGCTGGGCCAGGGTGCCGGAAACGCCGTAGGCATGGCGATTGCAGAAGAAATGCTGGCCGCCCGTTTTAACACGGCCGACAAAAAAATCGTCGATCACCACACCTACGTAATCTGCTCCGAAGGCGAGCTCGAAGAAGGAATCTCCAACGAAGTTTTCTCCCTCGCCGGCAACCACGGTCTCGATAAACTGGTCGTGTTCTACGACGAAAACTTTATCTCCATCGAAGGCGATGTGCGCATCACCTATACCGATGATATCGATAAACGTATGGAAGCCTACGGGTGGCAGGTGCTGCGCATTGATGGTCACGACCACGACGCCATCACCAAAGCCATCGAAGCAGCCAAAGCCGAAACGTCTAAGCCGACCTTCGTTGTCTGCCAGACCAAAATCGGTTTCGGTTCCCCGAACAAAGAAGGCTCGCACGACTGCCATGGCGCACCGCTGGGTGAAGAAGAAGTAGCGCTCACCAAAAAAGCGCTCGGCATGCCTGAAGATAAATTCTTTGTGCCGCAGGAAGTGCGCGACATTTTCGCCGCTCGTCTCGATGAGATGAAACAGGTGGAAGCGGCCTGGAATGCAGATTTTACTGCATGGCAGACCGAAAATGCCGACTTGGCCAAACTGTGGGATCTCCACATGACGCAGGAAATTCCGGCCGACCTCGCAGAAAAAATGCCGGTCTTTGACGGACCGATTGCAACCCGTTCGGCTTCCGGAAAAGTGCTGCAGGAACTCGCGAAAGAGCTCCCGTTCCTCGTGGGTGGATCCGCCGACCTGGCCGGTTCCAACATGACTCACCTGAACGATTATGCTGATATTGGTAAAGACGCCTTCGACGGCCGCAACTTCCACTACGGCGTGCGCGAAATCGGAATGGGTGCCATCATGAACGGTATTCAGGTACACGGAGGCTTCCGTATCTACGGCGCCACCTTCCTCGTATTCGCCGACTATGTTCGTCCGACCCTGCGTGTGGCTGCCCTGATGAACCTGCCGGTCATCTATGTTCTTACCCACGACAGCTTCTGGGTGGGTGAAGACGGACCGACGCATCAGCCGATCGAAACCATCAACGGACTGCGCATGATGCCGAACGTTACGGTTTTCCGTCCGAGCGACCCGAAAGAAACCGGTTGTGCATGGCAGGCGGCCCTGAAGAATACTTCAGGACCGAGCATTCTCTGTCTTACACGTCAGAACCTCGAAGTGCTCGACCGCGAAAAATATAACGTCGACGGCCAGCTCACCAAGGGCGCCTACATCATCTACCAGAGTGGTGAAGGTCAGCCGGACCTGCTGATGATCGCCACCGGGTCTGAAGTCAAAACCACCCTCGACGCCGCTGAAAAGCTCGCTGCCGAAGGCACCAACGTACGTGTGGTTTCCATGCCTTGTCGTGAGCTCTTCGAAGCCCAGGACGAAGCCTATCAGGCCGAAGTCATGGCCGATGGTTGCAACAAGCGCATGGTGGTTGAAGCTGGAACGTCCTTCGGTTGGGAAAAATACATCGGTCGTTGCGGTGTTGCCGTCAGCAAAGACACCTTCGGCGCTTCTGCACCGGGCGGCGTCCTTGCCGAAAAATTCGGGTTCACTCCTGAAAACGTCTACAACGTGGCCAAAGGCCTGTTCGGTTAATCCCGATCAACCGTTGTTTGCGAAAGAGCCCCGAAAAATTTCGGGGCTCTTTTTTGTAGACGAATTGAATAACCAATACCGCGACAACGGTGGAAACAACCTAGATAACCACTGACGAAAAACGGATGGGTTTAAATCAGTGTTATCCAGTGGCGTTAGAAATATTTAGTCGGAGCTTTTCCGATTCACTTCCAGTTTCCGTGCTTCTTCAACAAGCGATACGGTTTTGTTCCACTCTTCTTTTAAGAGCGATTCCATCATCCTGATAGCGGGGTGGGCCGGAAGAAGCTGAGAGCCTTTTTTGATGGTACCTGCAAAATTTTCGTAGGCCCATAACAGATTGATGTATTCCGACCGTCGCTCGATGGGAACGATGACCGGAGGAAAACCGCCATTAAGCACCGGCAGGTTCGCCAGTAGTCGGGCCATACGGCCATTGCCGTCGAAGAAGGGGTGGATGCGGACAAAAATCATATGCGCCTGAACGTATGATGCAATGGCCCGGTCCGGTCGGTTGGTGCATGGCTCCATCCCGTTGAAATCTTCCAACCATCGCTCCATGAGTTTTGAAACATCCTGCGGCGCTGCATATTCCATATAAACACTCTTGCCGTCCTTGATGCCGGGGGTTCCGTTATAATCCCTCTTCCAGGCACCGACTGGATTCATGGCGTCAATTGGGGCCTGTTGCATCACCGCGCGGTGCAGGTCAAACAGATCATGAGCTGTAACTTCCTTCTTTCTGATCATTTCGTATATCAGGTCAATCGCCCGGGCATGGCCGTAGACTTCTTGATGATCCTTCAGAGGTTTTCCGCTTATCGTCAGACCGAGCTCTAGCACCTGTACCGTTTCGCCGAGCGTCAGCGTATTTCCTTCAATTGCCGTGGAATCATGTGTCCATTCAGCGGTGATCCGCTTCAGCAACTGATCTTTTATGTCTGGGGAAAACCCCTCGAAAAACAGTCGTCCTCCGCCGCGGCCTGGGCGCCGTTTCTTTAGGAATGAGTACACCGCATTGTACGTGACACCTAGATCATATTTCTGGTTTAGCTCCGCAGCTATGGTGCGATAAGACAGCCCTTCATCCAGCCATTGGAAGAGTTCGGCTTCATATGGAGCAAGTTTCGATTGGTAGGGTTTTCCCGGCATATGTCACCTCAATATCCATAAATTGGGTATTCTGTCACGACAATATTATCATATAAGTAAAAATAGTAGTGACAAATAATAAAGTGTCACCACTATTTGTTTGAATACCGACTTCCCAAATTTCATAGACGCTCCGGTCAAATATCTTTCGGAGGACAAAATCCAAAGAAGCCTGTCACGCTGATTTCCGGTAGCCAGCTCCGAAAACGGGAGTAGTCTTACGTTGGAAGCGGAGGTGCAATATGAACCGCAGACTGAACAATAAAATATGGATCAAAGGGCTCACCATGGAATGTCCCCATCTGGCCGCTGCCCGGAACTGTCCGCTGACGCAGCTCAGAGGAAAATCGGAAGCGGAAGCCAACCGGGCCATTGATGAGATGGTCGATCACGAAGTGCATACCATCCTGAACGAACATCGAAAATGCTATGCCCATCGGCTGAAAGAGTGGGGCGACCCGCTCTGCTGAGGGTCGAAAGGTTGAGCTTTGATTCTGGAAACCCGCCGCGCGCACAACCCGCGACGGCGAATGGTTTTCTTATCGTCTCAGGTAGGGACGTCGCTCCGAGCCGTCCGAAGAACCCATACGACGAAAAAGGTTATTTTAAAGGCTATTCACGCCCACCCCAGCCCTAACCCCTGA
>CAKZQV010000037.1 GCA_937141895.1 uncultured Verrucomicrobiota bacterium | reverse complement strand
CTCCGGCAACAAATGGCGAATAATCCACATTTGCGATCGATGTGAAATTTGTACTTCCTACCGTGCTGACCAGCACCTCATAGGCCTGATTGACCTGAGTGGCATCAGTGTCGCCCCAGCCGGCATACGAATTAATCAAATCGATATCGTAACCCAAGGTATTAACACTGGTATCCAACGTGAAGGTGATTGTGGCCGGGAGTGAGTTATAAAACGTCTTTCCTGTACTATCCGTGCTACCAATGGCGCTTGCCCCATCATTAAGCCCGAAAATACTGAAAGCACCACTGGCCGCAAATGCCGGAGTTCCGGAAGCCGAATCGAACGTTGACTGTCCTGCATTGATCAGATCACTACCACTTCTATCGCCTACAAAGGCATCATGTACGGTACTGTTACTGTTCGTCGTCTGAATAATCGATGCCTGAACCGCTCCGACACCCATCACAACTACCGCCGCCAGCAAGAAGTTTTTTCCTGTCATAATTTAATCCCCAAAACATTCATTCACTAAATAAAACTAAATCCGCGAGTATTAGCCTATATTTCATCGATTATGTAAAACATATTCTACGACTATTTATTATCAAACTTTTCTACATCCGTCATGTAGCCACTTTTTCTGGTGGCCGCTATTTAACCGGCATTTTTCTCCAGGCAATACCCGTGGATTCGGTAAATTCCCGAGCAGTAAAACACCAAATAATCAGCTTTTTACCGTTCAGATATTCCGGATCCTTTCTTGATTTTCCATAGAGCGTACGGCGAGAAGGACCTGCACCAGAACCTTTTACCCCAATCAAATCACATACGACCCCAGATTTAAGCGCGAGCTGATCAACCAGTCCCGCACCGACTGCATGCATATCGCCGCCCTTGTGGAAAACTAGCGTATGACTGTCCCCAAGAACCAGGATCGGGCTGGCCGGATCTGTTTCAACTGGTTGTCCAGTCGCGGTAGACTGTACTGAACGGAGCTGAATGTGCTCTCTGGGAATCCGGTTATCCCTCAGCATCTGCCAAAGATCGCCGCTAATTTCCTGTTCAATGTTGGTTTTGCGGAAGGTTTCCTTTTCCAACGAACGGTACCAAGGCAACTCGCTCATTTTTCGAACCAGTTCGTCCACAAGTAAATCCATACCCGCCCCCGCCCAATGCGAGTCCTGTTTACAGTAAATCCGTTCGTTCCCCTTCTGTCGTTCGGCCAAAAATTGCGACGTCATATCAACCACGTTGACGCCTTCCTCTTCCAAAAGGGTATAAAATTCCTGATGCCCCGGATCTAAACGCGTATCTACACCAAAGCCGGCACCCGCCAGTTTGTCCGGATAGATCGTAGCTTTAGGCGGCACGGGAACAATCCAGAGTTCTACCCCTGCTTCCTTGAGCTGCGCATTAAAATCAAGAATTCCAGCCAATGGATCTGCATAATCGGGATTCGATGCCCGCGAAACTTCTGCCGCATGTTCTCCCCAGAACTTATCTATTCCCAAATGACGGAGTTCTGACCGAAGAAACAGCCAATCATCAGCGCCGCGAATGACCATTTGTCCATTTTTTTCAGCCTGTTCTGCGGTTACAGAGCAAAACTCCTGAAAGGATAGCGTAGAGGTTTCTGCGGGGAGGCTGGGCTCCTCCTTGATTTCCGGAACATTCACCAGTTCCTCTGCCTGAGCATGAGCCTCTGCTGGTTCACTCCGCAGGAACATCGCGCAAGTCAACAGCACCCAGACGAGCCCAAGTACCCCGATACCGATTCTCAGAAAACGATCGTTGGCCTTCCGGCACACAATAACAACCAATAGAAACAGTCCGCCGGCATACACCATTAGACCCGCAGGAACGTTTTGATTCGCTTCTGACTCACCCCATGGCACTGCCCATCCATATGCATCCATCAAAGAGAAACTATCCAGCTCGCTCTGATTCATCGAACCGTATTGAGCAAAAACATCATTCCAACGGCGAAGCCGTACGGTAACCTTCGAACCCACCTGCCAGTCCGCCACATCGGTTAATTCTGCATCCTTCATGGACTGCATGAAAACGACAGATTCATGCTGACCCTGGACATCCGTCAGGTGCACCATGCAGACATGATCCCGATATGGCACACTTCCAGGGATTGGAATATCTGATATCGCACCCACGGTCGCATCCACAATCATTTCTTTTCCAGCATCCGGAAGGAGCATATCCGTTGCTTCGTTTTTTTTCGATTCCGGCGCTAAAATATCCAGAATTTTCCAATTTCCGGATGCCAGCTCACGAACTGCAAATTCCCAGACCACCACTTTTTTTGATTCCAAAGGCTTCTGCCCCCGGGCCACTGCGTCACGCAGCATTTCGCGCGTAGCATATGAGGCATTGTCATTCCGGGCCAAACGATCAACCGGTCGTTGAAGATAGTATTCCAATTGTTCCGCCAACCCGGCCCGCTCACCCCATCCCAGTTCTTTCGCAGAATAGATATTGACGAAACTGTCACCCAACAGAAGGATTTCAGAATCTTCGATTTTTTCGAGATCAACACCATTTGCAGGCTGAACCTGCTGTAAAGTAACGGTCTCTTTTGAAAATAGCGTCGAACCCTCCGGAAGCTTCAACATAGCAGCGATATCACCATCGTTTGACCACGTTTTCGGGGTCCGCGAAAAAACTGAAGATTCAGACTTATCGGGGAAATATCGGTTTTTTATAAATTGAGCCAGCTCATCCGCAACAGCATCCATTCCATCCGGCGTCCAGTGCGTATCCGTAATCAGATATGAAGAAGAACCCTGCGAGGCATCGATCTGCCCGGCTAAAATGGGTGCCGAATCAAACAGAGCCACCCCGTTTGCTTGCATTTGATCCTTAAAATTTTCAAACGATGGATTTTGAATAGGCCGTTGCTGAGATTTTCCGGAAAGCGGCTCTGAAACAATCCCCGGTTTTGCCGGCACAGGAACCAGAACCAACTCCACTCCCCGTTCCGCTAATTGTCTATGGAAATCCAGAATGGCCGGAACCGGATCAGGATGAACAACCGCACTCAACGTATTTCCGGATAATGCTCTACGTCGGATCACCCGTTCATCCAAGAACGCAGGGCCGATAACATAATCCACATCCGGCCTATAATATAACCACTGATCGCCGCCCAGATAGGCCTTTTCATTTCCAACCCCTAAATAAC
>CAKZQV010000036.1 GCA_937141895.1 uncultured Verrucomicrobiota bacterium | reverse complement strand
TTGCCCCGCCGATTCCAACAATACCCTTGATAAAATTCCGCCGCATTCCATTCTCCTGAATTAGATTTTTCCACTAAAAGCACTCAAAATATATGAGTACGGGTTGTTTAACCAGAAATTATGAACCTAGATCCGGGAATGGCCAAGTGTGCTGTGGCAGATGCCGTGAAACCGGCCACCCGTGAAAATGAAAGAACCAAACAGCATCACCTAAAGGGGTAGGCTGAAACGTGATGATTAAACCTACGGTTATTGATCAAAATCATGTTTCTTTCATTTTCAATACCGCATCATAGGATGAAAAATTGATGTTGATGGTCACATCGCCCATGTACGACTTTAAATAACCCTCTATTACTCACAGGGGCCCAAAATGAAAGAACCAAGCCGTTTATTGCATTGCATGAATCTTTGTCAGCTGTGACGAATGGATCAGGCCGATCCGAGCAGGGTTTTTCCGGGTTGCCACCGGCCCCTAATGGTAATAACGCGCGGGGATTCCGGCGTCCCGATCTGATTTCCGTGTATACGATCGAGCAGGGCCTCGACCGCCATCTTTCCACAGTCGCTCGAGTTTTCAATCATGCCGCTGTATGCGGGATTCTCATGCGCATTTCCTATGGTGACCAGACTGACATCCTGCGGCACCTGAAGGTCCATTTTATTCAACCAGATTTCGACTTTGGCTATATCAACGCAGATGATTACATCCGGGTTTTCGGCCTCGAACCAGGCTTTGAATTTATCGAATGTCGGATCTTCATCGAGCATCGGTTTGAGGTGGCGTTTGGGCGGCATGGTTTCTTGCTCAATGAGATAAGAAGCGTGCCAGCGGTTCTGGTTTTTATATGGATACGGGGTTTCCATCACAAAGCCGATCCGTTGGAAATCACGCGCCTTAATCTCGTTTAACACCTTTTCCATATTGCCGAAGTGGTCGGCTTTAACGCGGTCTATACTCGGTGTAATGTCGTAAATGCCGTAACTGACCGAGGCGATGCGGCTCCAAGCATGGTTCATCTTTTCGCGGCGTTTACCGGTGGGGAGAAAGATGCTGCCCAGAATTCCTCGGTTGAAGAGAATGTCATCCAGCCGTTTTGCGGTCAGGTTGCTGTCGCCTAGCCAGAAAATCTCGACCTGTATGCCCATGTTCAGGGCTGTCGTTTTGCAGCTTCGGTGGAATTCAATGAAATTATGATTTTCTTTCCATTTATCCGGGGTTTCGGATGCCGTGATAAATGCAAGGGTAGGCGGGTTTTTAGGAATTTTTCCACTCCGAATGGAACTCATCAGTGCGGCCACATAGGGATTGATCTGGTAGCCCATTTCGGCTGCGGCGTTACGGACCTTCGCTTTCGTTGCCTCTGATATCTTTGGTGAATTGTTCAGCGCCAAGGATACGGTGGACGTATGAACGCCCAGTTTTTTTGCTATATCCGTGATCGTAACTTTCACAAACAGACTCCTTACAACCTTAATTTTGATTTTGAGTACTCTATACAGTAGCAGATCGTTCGGGATATGCTAAAGAATTCAACGAATTGAATGAGATGGTATGTTGTCGGGTTTAGGCGGCGGTGTTGTTGTTGACGATGTTTTTTCCAGCTAAGGGCGGCAGTTCAGTGAACTGCTGAAACCCTTCGATGTGCGTTCTGATATATAAGAAGTTGCATTCTTGAATTATTCATGGGTATCAGAATGTACATTTAAGGAAAAAATGTTCTCAAATCCTCCAGGTTAATCCGCATATTCGTTTGTATTCACTGAATTCAAATCCTTGCGATTACGTAAACTAGGTGTTGTTATAACTTTCATAATACCATGTAAATACGAAAAAACAGAACGATTCTTGATAGCCAAACCGAGTGAGTTCCTATTTTCGGAACGCCTTCTCCAACGAAGGAGTGGGGACGCAATGAGCGGAGAATCGGCTTGTATTGCCGTCCGCGCAGACACGGAGGATTAGGAACTATTAAAAACTAGATTAAAAGATTCAAAATTCTGTTCGGGAAACTGGGGTTGCGCAAGGGCCTAAGTTCTCCTTGCTATTCAGTAAGGCGTTGCGGCCAGGATGATTGTTCAAAAAGAAAAACTCGCGTCATATTGACCCATTTTCGAGGAATATTTTCATAACCCCCAAGGCAGAAGAATCCCCACTTTTTGAATTCTATGTTCGCATGGCCATCCAACCGGGCTGACCATTTTTAACGTCGTTCGTTACGGATGACGTTTTTTATGTCTGGACTCCATGAAGAACCCGCGTAGCAGTTCGCGCGAGTAAGTGAGACTTGGCTCGCTTGCGTGTTTGATGAAGAATCGTACGAACAAAAAAGGGCTACAGTTTTGACTTTTTTTCGAAAACCGCTGTACTCGGAAGGGTTTTTCTGGGAGACATCTACGCCTTTGACACTACAAGGAACTAAATAGAAGGACTTTACGAAATGGTATCATTGCTCATTTCCATCGGAATCTGGCTACTGATCAGCGGCGCATGCATATCCTCGGGGGTGAAAAACGGCTCCATCATTTATGGCATGCTGGGTTTTATTCTTTCTTTGGTGGTCATCAGCCTGCTGACCCGCCGAAAATTTAAGGCGATAAATAGCGAAATGCAGGAGGTGCTGGGGGCTGGCCAGAAACGTATTCAGCATAAACTCCATCAGTTCCAGAGCAAGCCGGGCGGAAACCCGCGCCTGATCCAGAAACAGCTCGAAGCAGATCAGCATGCCCTGTTTCGCCAGGCCCTGGATTTTACACAGAAATTTGAAGCCTATAGAAAATGGAATATGCTGATGGGTAAACAGATTTCCACCATGCGCCTGCAGTTCCTTTATCAGCTGAAAGAATTTGAGGAAGTGGATCAGATTTTTGCCAAGAATATGTTCAGCAGCCCGATTCTCTCGGACCCTCTGCTCGTAGCCATGAAAATGGCGCGTCAGTATGTGAACAAAGATATCGCCGGTGCAGAAAAAACCTTTAAGCGCTATTCCCGTTGGTACCGCGATGATCGCGGTGCCATGCTGTGGGGGCTGATGTCATGGATTTATGTTAAAACCGGCAAGGTTGATGACGCGCGCGAACTGCTGAATAAAGCCAAAGACAAAATGTTTCACGAAACCCTGAACCGGAACTGGGAAATGCTGGCCAATAACCGGGAAAAGAGTTTTTCCAACTCCGGATTTGGAGATCAGTGGTACAGCCTCTACCTCGAAAATCCCCCGGTACCGAAGCAGCAGAGAATGCGTATGAACGCCAAAAACGCGCATCGCCCGTTCTAGCTGGATTTTCCAAGGGTTGGACATTTCCAACCTTTGGAAGGGGACTTATCCAAGTTCTGGAACGTCGACCCATTTGCGCTCTTTCCAGCTTTTCATGCCGAGCTCGGCGAGCTGGACGCCTTTGGCGCCTTCCATGAGGGAGTCGTTCCAAGCTTCGTCGAGCACGACGTGCTTGATGAACATTTCCCACTGAATCTTAAACGCATTGTCGTATTCAATGTTGTTCGGAACATGTTCCCAGCCGCCAAGAAAATCGATTGGCTGCGGGATATCGGGATTCCAGACGGGTTTCGGTGTGTTGACCGCGGCCTGGGTTTTTACTTCGCGCAGGCCAGCCACCGCAGAACCTTTCACGCCATCCACTTGGATGGTCAGGAGATCATCGCGTCGCACGCGGGTGCACCAGGAACTGTTAAATTGAACCATGGTTCCGTCTTCCAGCAGGAACATCGCGTAGGCGGAGTCGTCTGCGGTGCAGGTGTAGGGGGTGCCGTTTTCTGCGCGACGCTCGGCGATGTCGGTGCTGCCGTGTGCTACGAGGGATTGAATCGGTCCGAATAAATGGTCGATGACGTAGCGCCAGTGGCAGAACATATCGATCATGATACCGCCGCCGTCTTCCGCGCGGTAGTTCCAGGACGGACGCTGGGCCGGCTGGTCGTTTCCCATGCCGGTGAACACCCAGTAGCCAAAATCGCCTTTGACCGAGAGAATCTTACCGAAGAAGTCCTGCTTCTTGAGCATGTTGAGTTTTCGGAAACCCGGTAACCAGAGTTTGTCCTGCACGACACCGTTTTTAAGGCCAGCGGCGTCAACGAGTTTCGCCAGGCGCACGGCTTCTTTGGTTTCAACAGCGGTTGGTTTTTCGCAGTAGATGGCTTTGCCGGCTTTTACCGCCTGCTCGATAAATCCTGCGCGCTGCAACGTGCCGGAAGCGTCGAAAAAGATGTCGTACTCACCATATTTCCCGTCCAGCGCGCCTTGAACATCGGTCGTGTATTTGAATGCTTTTCCGCGTGCGTCGTGACCGTACTTATCTGCGAGTGCTTTGAGGGCATGGTCGCGGCGGCCGGTCAGGATCGGGTCGGGCATGATGACCAGGTCGTTGCCGACTTGAATACCGCCCTGTTTGATGATGGCCGTGATGGAGCGGGCCAGGTGCTGGTTGGTGCCCATACGCCCGGTCACCCCGTTCATGATGATGCCGATACGTTTGATTTCCATTGAATTCTCCAGTTAATTATTAAAGGGAATAGGGGAAAGGCTAATAGGCCCTAGTGAACAGCATTCTTTTCACTTATCCCTAGGCTCGATTAAATGATAATTGCTCCACCTTCCGGTAGATCGGTGCATTGCGGAGCTGCGCCTTCTGGAAGTGCCGGAACATCTACACCGGCTTTCGGCAAGGTGCCGGCCAGTTCCTGTCGCCAGTGGGCCACATCCCCGGCGGGGCCGTAGCAGTAAATAAACGTGGCGGGTTCATCGCCGATATTGGTCATCTGATGAAAGACCCCTAGGGGGATTTGGACAATCTGACCGGCTTCCATTTCCTGCCGTTCTTCGCCAAGGCACATTTCCGTTTTTCCCGAAACGACGAAGTAGATTTCTTCTGAATCCTGACTATGCCACGGCACCTGTCCGCCATTGGGCTCAAGGGTCACGAAGCCCATAGAAAAATTTTCGCATTGCACGGGGGAGGCTCCGCCGACCAGATTCTGGGTCAGGCGTCGTGCCGGATAGGTCCGGCCTGCAATTTTTTTGAGATCACCGATAATCATGATTTTTCTTCCTTCCTGATTATAAATAGAATGTGTAGTACGTCTCGTCATTGGCTAGGCGCTGAATGAAAAGCGCAGCTTCGCGGGCATGGTAGTCTCCCCACATACTGGATTCGCCGCACGGCACGGTGTGGCCTTCCTGAATATAGTCCCAGCCATTTGGGCGATGGTAGACGGAGTGCAGGATCAGGCCTTGGTGCGATTCGTCCAGACTTAGGTATTTATCGCTGAGCAGTGTTTTCATGGTGGTCAGTCCGGCCTGGATATAGCGGTCGCCGCTTCCGGTGTCTTTTGCATTCAGATAACGACCCAGACGAATCAGGCCCTGAACGCCGATTGCTGCGGCGGAGGAGTCAACGGGTTCCGCATCGTTAAAGGGCTCGGATTCGCGTGAGTACACATCGTTGCCGAGTTTGTGCAAATCCGGTGCGCCGGTATCCCAGTATGGAATTCCATCGGCGGCCGTATTTTCAATGTAGAAATCGTTGCTGGCCTTGGCCATTTTAAGCAGCAGGGCTTCAATTGCTTCACGCCCTCCGAGCGGTTCCAGTTCGGCATCGTCGATGGTCTGCAGGAATTCGAGCTGTTCCGCGGCGCCGAGCATGATCCAGGCGAGGCCTCGGGTCCAGGTGGTGAACGGGGAGAAGCCCTGCTGCGAGTTCGGGCAACGGTAGTTTCCGTCGTTCAGGTTAAAGATGCTTTCGTGGGCCGTACGACCCCATACATCATAGGTGTCGCGCCCTTCGCCGTAGAATACCGCAAAGACGGCTGTCGCCTGTGCATGCTGAACCAGGCGTTTGAGCAAGCTGATGTTTTGGTCATTCTCTTCCATGATGGAATGGCCCAACTGATGGCCGATGGCCAGTGCGCGCAGGGAACGGATGGTGTCAGCAAACAGAGAATGGGGTCCGTTAAAGGAGTAGATGTATCCGCCGGCGGGCAGGGCGGTCCAGCGCTTGGCCTGTACGGCACTGGAAGCTTTCAGGGCCATGACATAGACATTACGTTCCCATTCGTTTTCAGCTATTTTACCTTCGTTCATCAGGCGCAGTAGATTGCCGTAGGTGCTGACATTATTAAATCCATGGTCATGCACGCCGAAGTGGGTGATGTGGGGAGCCATGTGGTACACCGTGTTCTTTTTCCCCATTTCAAGGTAGGAC
>CAKZQV010000035.1 GCA_937141895.1 uncultured Verrucomicrobiota bacterium | reverse complement strand
GCTCAACAATTTTAAGCTGAATGCCGTAGGCCAGCACTTTGCTGAATCCGAAAACATCTTCACCGATCAGATTTTCTGCCATCTGCCAGCGTGTGCGCGAAAGGGCCTGCTCCAGTTCCAGCGGATCGTTACGGGTGAAGGCATCGCTCACCATAACTTCAATCGTTCCGCTGAACCCGTCGTGCGACTGCAGGAATTCTTTAAAATCCACACCCAGCTTCTGGCCGCGGTGTTTGGCCACCGCATTTCGAATCTGAGTTTCGATGTTGTGCCAGGCTTTGCAGAGCGAGCAGGGGGCCGGGACCGGTTCATTCAGAAGTACGGCCTTTAAAATGCCGGTTTCCTGTTCCGATACCCATTGCGCACAGTTTTCGACAAACTGTTCCACCGAAAAGGGCGGCTCGTCCCCGATTTCGAGACTCGGCAAACTGGCTACGAGTGAATAGTAGGCCATCGTATAAGGTCCGTTAGTTGGAAATCTGTTCGCGGGCAATGCCGCTTACAATTTTCGCGAGTTCTGGACGAAGGAACCCGGCAAGGGCATCGGCGATCGCTTCTCCGGTATAATCCAAAGAAACGTTCTTTCCTTCAAAAGTAACTTTGAAACCGCTCAGCACTTCATTGTCGGACTCCAGATCAACCTGGTTGCCGGATGTGGAGGCGATGCTTGCGCAGAGGGAAGCCAAACCGGCTTTATCTGCTTCGCTAACCGTAACGGTCGCATTTGCGCCGCCCTGAACAATCACGTCTGTGATCATTTTCTGGAGCAGATCGCCGCTTACCGCAGCATCCACTTCTTTTCCGAGGGTTTCAGTCACCACTTTCTCGCAGCCCTGGCCGACCGTAATCAGTAGATCACGTGCGGACTGTTCGAGTGTTTTTACTGAGCGCTCAGCGAAGGCGGATGCTTCTATCTCCGCTTTCTTTAGCGTTTCCTGTGCCTGGGCTTCTGCGTCGGCCACGATTTTGGCGGCTTTTTCTTTGGCCTGGGAGATGATGGAATCCGCCTCAGTGTTGGCTTTTTCAACGCCTTCTTTTTGGATCTGTTCGATCAAATGTTTCAATTGTTCTGCCATGGTCCTCTCCGATTTTTGGTAAAAGAGTTATCGATATAAATAGTTTGAATGGTCGGTGCAAGCCCCTTTAGTGATAAATATTTAAATCATGATCAAATTAAGGGGTATATTTTCCATTCATTAAATTACTTACAATTTGTAGGGTAATTTGCCCGGTAATTTCAAGACTCTCTGCACTAATGTTTTGCAAATGGTCGGCTTCGGTGTGCCAGTGATCATTCAGGCCCGGCTCCGATCCAAATTTAAAATCGATCAGATCAATGGCCGGGATTCCAATCTCAAGGAAGGGCACATGGTCATCGGTGATAATCGATCTTGTTAGAGTGAATCGATCCCGGTAGCCGAGTTGGTGTGCGGCATTCAGCGTTTCTTTCACGAGTTCCTGAGAACTGTTGTAGGGAATCGTAAACTTAAGATCCTTATCGCCAACCATATCCAGCAGAATCATGGCGCGGATTTTTTTATGGTCGCCGGTTTCAAGCAACTGCTTCGCCATATGGCGGCTTCCATGCAGGCCGTCGCCGGGAATATATCCGGCAATACCTTCTTCACCATCAAAAAAAGCAAAGAGTATTCCAATCTCTGGAACCTGCTTCGATTCACCAAACATCCGCGCCATTTCCAGCAGAACACCGGTACTGGAGCCAGAATCATTGGCGCCCTGAAAGTTTTCGATGCCCGGCATGGTGTCGAAGTGGGAGCCGAGAATGATCCACTCCTTTTTTTTGCCAGGGACCATGCCGATGACGTTGATCATGGTCTTTTCGCCCTTCGGCGTCCTATCGACAAACTCATCCAGATCGGCTTCAACGCCGAAACTTTCCAATCGTTGGAAAATATGTTTCGCCGCTTTCCAACCACTGGAAGTTCCGGCATCGCGCGGAGAAAACTGAACCAGGGCCTCCACCTCGGCATACGCTTTCCGGCCATCAAATTCTGGTAATGAGAAGGAAGAGGTCTCCTCCTTACAGCCCAGTGCAGTCATAACCACAAAGACACAAAGTGTACGAAGGAGAAGCACAAAACTGAGCTTAGTGCTCTTTGTGCATTGGTGGTTAAGCAATCTAAGCATGGATTATTTCTCAGCAGCTTCTTCTTCGCGGGACTTATAGATCCGCTCAATCACCGTGTCGCAGAGTGCTGCATCCTCTTTTAGCGCACGAACGGCGGCATCGCGGCCTTGACCGAGCTGCGTACCGTCCATCGAGAGCCACGAGCCCTTTTTGTCGATGATGCCCGCATCGATGGCCGCGTCGATGACGGAGCCGGTGTAGGAAATGCCCTCGGCATAAAGGATATCGAATTCGGCTTGAGTGAAGGGCGGGGCGACCTTGTTCTTGACCACCTTCACGCGGGTGCGGTTGCCGTACGTGGCGCCGGCGGAATCCTTCAGCTGACCGATGCGGCGAATATCCAGACGTACCGAAGAATAGAATTTAAGCGCGCGGCCGCCTGGCGTGGTTTCCGGACTGCCAAACATGACGCCCACTTTTTCGCGGATCTGGTTGGTGAAAATGCAAATGCAAGACGAATGGTTGATGGCGGAGACGAGTTTACGCAGGGCCTGCGACATCAGGCGGGCCTGAAGGCCGACGTGCGACTGACCCATTTCACCGTCCAGCTCAGCACGCGGGGCGAGGGCGGCCACGGAATCGACCACGACCACGTCCAGCGAATTACTTTTCACTAGCGCTTCGCAGATATTCAGGGCTTCTTCGCCGGAATCCGGCTGGGAAACGAGCAGATTATCAATATCGACTCCAATTTTTTTCGCGTAGCCCGGATCGAGCGCATGCTCCGTATCAATAAAGGCCGCCGAGCCGCCGGCTTTTTGAGCATTGGCAATCACGTGCGAAACGAGGGTGGTTTTGCCCGACGATTCGGGACCGAAGATTTCGACGATGCGCCCGCGGGGGAGTCCGCCGATCCCCAAAGCG
>CAKZQV010000034.1 GCA_937141895.1 uncultured Verrucomicrobiota bacterium | reverse complement strand
AAGCGGAACATGAAATCTATACCACCAACGTAGACGGCGTATTCGCCGCGGGTGATTCCCGCCGCGGTCAGTCGCTCGTCGTCTGGGCCATCAACGAAGGACGCGGCTGCGCACGCGAGGTCGATAAATATCTCATGGGCGACACGGTCCTTCCGTAATCGATTTTTACATCGATTCGATAAACCCGGAGATTTCCAATGTTTGGAACTCCGGGTTTTCTATTATCTGAAGTATTCTATTTTTTCTTTTTCACTTTAAGCGGATTGGATAGGTTGGATTTATGCAAAAAAGACAGAAAACTTTACTGGCGTTACTTGAGTCATTTGGTGGTGAACTCTCGAGAACCAACATGCAAAAGCTCCTCTTTCTATATTGTGAAGCTACAGCTAACCCGGTTTATGAATTTGTTCCATATAGATTTGGATGCTTCTCATTTCATGCCGCTTCTGATCAGGGGAAGCTTCAAGATAAGGGTTTTTTGGATGATTCTAAAACTTGGCGCTTAATTGAAAAAAAAGGCAATTATGCCGAAAGCATGGAATATGCTGAAAGGCAGGCGCTGTGGAAACTGAAGAAACGCTTTGGAAGTATGCCACAAAAGGAATTAGTTCGGCATGTTTACACATCGTACCCTTACTATGCGACGCGCAGTGAGATTGCGGAAGAGTACCTTTCTTCAGAGGAGTTTGCGCGCGTAACTTTGTCAAAGCCTAAGGCTAAGGGAATGGCAATTAGTAGTATTGGCTATGAGGGATTATCACTTGAAGGCTACCTAAATAAATTACTTCGCCAGGATGTGCGTGTTGTTTTCGACGTTCGAAAAAATCCTTTAAGCCGTAAATTTGGTTTTTCAAAAACAGCACTCAGCAATGCTTTGGATCAAATGGGGATTAAATATATTCACGTTCCAATATTGGGAATTGTTTCTGAAAAAAGAAAAGAATTAAATTGTAAGGCCGATTATGATTCATTATTCGATGAGTATGAAAAGACGACTCTTAAGGCTGGAGATAACGCTGTTTTGGAGATGGTACGCATCTTCAGAAAAGAAAAACGTATTGCAGTATTGTGCTATGAGAAGTTACCCGAACAATGTCATAGAACTAGGGTGTTAAAGGCTTTGCTTTCAAATTTAGATAAGGATTGTCCCATACATACGGAGTAAATGTGAAAGAACGCATCTTAATTACGGTTAAAACTTATCCCACGTTATCAAAATCTCATGGAGAGCTGGTTTGTACTGCCGGAATAAGAAGTGATGGTTCTTGGGTAAGGTTATATCCAGTTCCTTTTCGAAAACTTAAGGATTATGAGCGCTACCACAAATACCAGTGGTTAACAGCTAACCTAATTAAGCGAAGTGACGATCCGCGTCCAGAAAGTCATACCCCAGAACACGGCTCTATCAATCTGGGGGATGTTATTCCTGCTGCAAACCAATGGGCTGAAAGGTGTAGGTTAGTTCTTGATAAGGGTGCGGTCTTCGATGACATGACAAAGTTAATCAGCCGTGCCAATTCAAATGAATTATCTTTAGCGACTTATAAGCCGAGAGAAATTATTGGTTTGGTTATAGAACCTTGTGATCGCGATTGGCCGAAAAACAAAATATGTGCAGCCGAAAATGCTCACCGGCAAGGTGACTTGTTTGCCGACGATGAGCAGTTTGTTAAGGACCTTAAGCTTGTAGATAAGCTCCCTTATGTTTTCTCCTACAGATTCCTAGATAAAGATGGAACTAAGCGCACGCTTATGATTGAGGACTGGGAGATCGGACAGCTGTATTGGAATTGTTTAAAAAATGCTGAAGGTAATGAGGCCATTGCTATTCAGAAAGTTAAAGAGAAGTACGTTGATCAGTTAGCCGAAAAACGAGATCTGCATCTATTTGTCGGTACCACGAAGCAGTATCATGGATGGGCTAATAACCCTTTTGTTATCGTGGGGACATTTACACCGCCCCAAAACCGGCAACCAGAATTTTCGCTTTGGGAGTAAATTAATCCTGCAATAGCTCAGGGATCATGGGCGTGGAGGTCTTCTTCGGCGAAGACCTCTTTTTTGATGAGCGTCAGTTCGTCGCAGAGGAGTTCGCCGATGTCATTTTTCTTAGCAAGCCACTTTGAAAAGTCTTCGGTTTTTTCGTAGATGGTTTCCGGGTGGTCGGCCCCGGGGGCAATACGGCGGACTTCGAAGCGGTATTCATTTTCTGCGCCGTCAGCCTGGGTGACGAACAGGTGGTGGTCGATGCCTTGGTGCATGAACTTATCTTCGGCAATAATGTGACCTCTCATAATAAACCTCCGTTGAATTGGAAGAAGGATAGCGCGGTTTCCAAAGATTGGAAAGTGGGTTTTCCAACCATTGGAAAACCGATAGGTTCGTGTGTATGAATGAAGAGATCAAAGGTTTGGTGGTTCCGGTTTTAACCCCGTTTTCCGAGGATTGGAAAATTGATGAATCAGCATTGATCCGGCATCTGGAATTTTTGTCGGAGCATGGCATTCGGCGAATTATGGTGAACGGCACGACGGCGGAGTTCTTTTCGCTGTTGCCTGAAGAACGTAAACACCTGTTTAAAACCGCGCGGCGCTATTTTACCGGTCAGATTGTGCTGCATGTCGGTGGACTGGGGCTGGAGCAGAAAAAGCTGGAGGTTCAGTGGGCGAATGATTTCGGGGCCGATGCCGTGGCTGCGCTCCCGCCGATCTATCCGTCCCAATGTTCGGAAGAGGGGATGATTCATTATTTCCAATCATTGGAAAAAGAAACGGATTTGCCGTTTATCCTCTACAATTTCCCGAAACATGCGGGCAATGCGATCACACCGAAAATCCTGCAGGAAGTGCCGCACTATGGCATGAAGGATTCGGGGCAGCAGTTTGAGCTGCTGGAGCATACGCCGCGCTATTTTGTGGGCAGCAGTTCCACTATTTTTGAACCGGTACAGCAGGGCGCCGCAGGATTTGTTGCGGCCACGGCGAATGTTCGGCCGGAATTGTATGCCGCGTTTGAGATGCTGCTGGTGGATGCCAAGGTCGAAGAGGCCGCGGTGATGCAGCAGGAGGTCAAAGCGTATTCCGCGCGATTCAGTGCGGGCGGTATCCCGATGCTGAAAGAGGCACTTTCTCGTAAACTTGAAGGTTATCCGACTCGGGTACGGTTGCCGTTGATATAGTGGAGGGTCGGCGTCCCTGCCGGTCGTTGTCCCTCCCGATTACTTAAAACTGGGCAGCCAGTTGCCGAGAATTTTGCTCGTGGTGCCGTCGCGATCCCACTGCTGGACGAGGGCGTTTACATCGTCGAGTAGTTGGCGGTTGTGGCGGCCGACGGCCCAGGCAACGGGCTCAACATTCAGGACTTCCGGGAAGGCGATGATATTCCGCTCATTCCGTGCGGACAGCCACCAGATGACTGGGGCATCGTGAACAAACATATCAATACGTCCGTCGATCATGGCCTTTACCGCCTCATCGGCGGAGTCGAAGCCTTTGAGGGTGCCGCGAGTAAAGCGCTGAACCGCGTAAAATTCGCCGGTTGTATCTTTCACATAGCCGATATTTCTCGTCTGGTTGATCATGACGCTGCCGATCAGGCCGGAGGCTTCATGTTTTCCGCGAATGAAGGCGGCACTGAGACCGGACTGCAGATAGGGCGTGGTGAAATTGACGCGAATGCTGCGCGGTGCGGTGATGGTCATGTTCGACATGATGATGTCGGTTTTGTTCTGCTCTAGGTAATCGAGCTGTTTGTCCCATGGCACTTCAACAAAGACTACGTCGCGATTGAGGGCCGTCCCGATCTGTTTTGCAAAGTCAGCTTCAATTCCCATAATGGTTCCGCCCTGTTTAAAGATGACGGGTTGCGAGCGCGGGGTGACGCCTACACGCAGAACCTCATCGCTGGGTTTAACTGTTGTGGTTTGGCAACCCGCAACGAGCGCGGCAAGGGCACTGAGAAATACAAAACGTTTCATGAACAACCTCCGGAATTTGAAACAAAAGTATTTCAAGCTGTGGAGAAGGATGCAAGCGCGCGGTTCTTTTATGTAGGGGATGGGGCTTCAGATCCGCTAGAAACTGTAGCGCAGTCCCAGATTTACGTTGCTGTTGTTTTCGAGCTGCCCGAAAAAAGTATAGTCTTCTTTGCCGATAAACAGATTGGCATTGGCGGTGACCATCCAGTTATCGGTGATTTTATAGGTTGCGATCGGGCGGAAATAGGCATCCTGATCGGAGGGTGACCAGAAGGTAAAGAGACTGAGCGCTAGATTTTGATTCATCAACATTTTAGTCAAACGCAAGGTCAGCACGTGGCGGACTTCGTCACGTTGTGCATTTGGATTGGCCGTAGCCTCGTAGTCGCTGTAATCCATCATCCATTCAGCATAGTATTGAAATCCAGCGGTCAGCTCTTTCGCAAGTTCCCTCTCATATCCCGCGAGAAACCGGAATTCATCTTCCGGCACAATCTGGGTGGCATCCGTATTTTCGCGTGAATCATAATAGCCTATTTCAATGTTGGCCAACGCGCGGCCGACGGATCCCTGGGCACTGGCGCCATAGGCATTCATGCGGGGGAAATAGGGCTCCATTGCGGTCAGGTCATAACCGACCGGACTTTTCCAGAATCCATTATAGACATATAGCGCGCCCTCCCAACTCAGCACCGGACGGTAATAACGCGCCGAAAATTCATAATCTTCAAACCATTGGTCACGGTCCTCGGCCGAAAAATCGTCACCTGTAATTTCCGTGCCGTTCCAGTAGGAAAGTCGTGTTCCATCAATGTAACGATCGGGATCAAACTTCGGCATATAGGCAAAGTCAAAACTTCCAATGGCTGGAAACCAGCTGGCGAATACCGCATCTGACGGGGCTTTCAAATATTCCTCATCGCGGCCGAGCAGGAAGGAGTTCCAATCCTTGGGAAATAGATCATTGATAAATAACAGGTCGCCCGTACCCCAGGTGAGAATCTGCCGGCCGATTTTTACGTCGGCCGCATCGATCGGGGTGAACAGATAGTTGAGTTCCCGCAGATCGATGAAGCCGGTGCCCTGATCCAGGTCGATTTTATGGAGATCATCCTGAAGAGCGTCATAAATAAAGTCGGCACGAACCTGAAGTTCTGAAGCATCAAAATAGGTTAGAGCATCCAGTTGTAACCGCACCTCACCCAAACTCATCTGATCCTGAGTGGGATCATCCTGCGTTCGTGCACCGACGCGGGTTTCAGCAAAGCCGTGGAGCTCTGTATCCAGAGCGAAACTGGAAACCTGAAAGGTGAAACTTGAAATAAGGGCTAAACTGATTCTACTGAACGTGTTCATGGTTCCTCCAATGTAGACGGAGCATCTTGCTCCGTTGTGCACAATGAAGCTGGAAGCTTCATCTACGTTAGCGGGTTACTTCGCGCGGCGGTCTTCTCAGAAAACGCTCGGTGAAAATATTTTCCTTCAGACCGATGTCATACTCGATGTTGGAAAACGTGTTAACCGTTTTTCCGCCGGTGTTGAGGTCGGAAACGACGGATTCGATGACGGTGGGGTAGCCCTGAATGGTTTCTACTTTCGGGGCTTCAACGGTGCGGTAGTGCTTGCCGTTTTTATCGAAGTATTCGGCCTTGCGCGGCAGCATGGTATCTTTATCTATGCGGATCGTGTAGTAGGAAAATTCAACACTGTCCGGATCCTTCGGTGTATTCTTGATGACATACTGCGTGTCGGTGGTCTCGATCAGTTCGTGTGTATCTTCATAGAGGTTGCGGCCGGAAACATCTTCATAAACAAAGTCGGAACCGACGAAAGAGGTGCGTTTATCGCCCGGCGCAATTTCGCGCTTTAGGTTGAGGGCGGGGAGCCACATCCAGCGGGAATCATTTTTACCTTCGTCCACTTCTTTCCACACGAGGAAGACCTGTTTATAGAGGTCTGCGGGTTCTTTGAAATAGACATAAAATTTCTGATTGCCGTCTTTGGCATTCATTCGAAGCAGAGTGAATTCGCGGGTTCGGACGGAGCCGGATTTATCGATGATCTCCATCTTCACATCGGCTTTGCCGTCGTTGCCCGCATAATAGGACGCCGCGTTGGCCTTATTGACAATTTCATCCACGCTCATTTCGGCATAGGTGCCGACCGTCAGTATGGTTGCGGTTATTGCTGTAAGTATCATTTTCATTTTATCTCTCCTAATTAAGAATTGCGGAGGATCGAGTGCCATGTCGACCCGGCTCGGTTGGACCCGAGCCCTCCATTACTTCTTCGAGTCCTTTGTGTCTTTGCGGTTAAATAAATATTTCTGCAGGCCGGTGATTAAGGCGGCCAGGATAAACAGGGTGGCGATCCAGGATACGGCCATGATCGTAGCCAAAAAGAAGCCTACTGTTTTGTAAGGCACCAGCGGCGCGAACAGCAACGGGGTGAACCCGATGGAAATAATGATCGCGTTTCGGCTGATGGCCATGGCCGGTTCCTGGAACATATACCAGATCGCATCCTTCCAGCTGCCGAATTTTTTGGTCAGCTCACGCGACCGCTCCAGGAAGTGGATGGCAAAGTCGACACTGAGCCCGAGGGTCAGCGAGGACAATACCGCAACCGGCATGTCATAATCTTTACCCACCCAGCCGATCAGGCCGTAGATAAATGTGATGGTCACGGTCAGTGGAATCATGGCGAGCAGCCCGAAGATCGGCGAGCGGAACAGCACCATCATCATGATCAGCACCACCACAAAGGAGCTGAGCAGCGCATTCATCATTCCAGCTACCATTTTATCCTGCCATACGACATTGAGGTACGTGAGACCCGCCCAGCCGGTTTCCAGTTCCTCCGGCGCCGGATGTTCCGCCATCCAGTTTTCAATATCGTTCACCACGGCCACCATGTCGGTATTGTCGCCGCTCTTCAGTTGAATCCAGATATTCACCTCGTTGTAGTCCTTGGTGACCAAATGAAACAGGCTGTCTTTTTTCTTCATGCCTTCAAGCTGAATAAAGACCTGCGAAACAGCCGAAGGGTTCGGGGGAATCGAGTTGAAGGCTTCGTTCTGTTCGGCCGATGCTTCCGCGCTATAGTTCAGCTCATAGTTGGCTTTCTTGAGCGAGTCCGCCGCCGAACTCGATTTTCCAATGCCTGGAACCATCTTCATGTGTTCCTGAAGATTTTCCACATAGGCCAGAATTTCCGGACGTTTGAAGGCCGGGGCGTTGGCCGTGGCTCGTTGTTCATAAAGAAAATCGGTAAAGGAGAGTGCGCTGTATTCATCGATAATATCGAGCGCCTGATTCTGCAGGGCTGGACCTCCCAAGGATTGGAATCCGGCCATACGGTTCTGGAAAATCGTACGGATTTCTTCGGTAGCGATCGCCGAAACAGATGCAGTCATTTTACTGTAGGTCAGGTCTTGCGGATCTAGATAGTTAATTGCGTCGCCGAGCGCGTTCCAGGCCCCGGAAACCTGTTCATCAAGGGCGGTCGCTTTTTCAACGAGATCAACAAAGCAGCGCTCGTCGTCCTGCTTGAATTCCGCATTCGACAGCATGGTTTCAAATTCGGCATAGGCTTTCGGCATTGCTTTTTTAAAGCGGGCTTTGGCCGCGGTTTTCATATCGGCGATTTGTTCGTCGCAGGTGGAGGTGATGACCTGTGCCGGCTTGAGCGTGAGGTAGGCGGTATAGGTTCCGCCGAAGTGGTCGTTAAGCACGCGATCAGCGACCCGGATGCGGTGATTCTGGGTAAACCATTTTACCGGATTATCGTTTACCTTAATGCGGGAAATGCCGATGACGGAAACCACGATGGTGATCATGGTGAGCGTCAGGATCAGTTTCCAGCGCTTGTAGGAAACCTTGCCCAGTCCGCCCAGTACTTTGCCAAGCGCTCCGTGATGATCTTCAGCCTCGGCCGGTTTCAGCTGATCGAGGGTTTTCTGTTTTACAAAAATCATGATGTAGGCCGGAACAAAGGTCATGGTCAGCAACCAGGCCAGGGCCACACCGAAGGCGACATGTAGGCCGAAAATCTGAACCGGCGGAATCGGAGTGGTGCCGAGCGAAGCAAATCCGGCAATGGTGGTCAGGCTTGTGAAGAGCATTGGCTTGAAGAGATGACCCACCACGTATTTCAACGTTTCCGCCTTATCGCGGAACTTGTGGTAGGAGTCGAAAAATTCACTGAGAATATGTACGGAGTCCGCCACAGCAATCGGCATCAGGAAGATCGCAATCATAGAACTCATGATGTGTACGTCATAGCCGAGACCAATCAACAGACCCATGGTGGAAACCACACTGACGATGGCCACGATCATGGGCGCAATGATCAGGGAAATACGCCGGAAAAAGAAAAGGAGCAGCAGGAAAATCGCGAGACCGGCCATCGGGGCGGAGGTGGCCATCTGCACCAGCATTTCCACGCCGAAGGTGTCCTGCGCAACGGGCTGGCCGGTGATGTAGATCTGATCCGATTCGTCCCAGTCGGCCGTCAGATTTTCGATCAGGTTGGCGACGTTGTAGGAGTAGGTTTTTTCCTGAATCGGAATATAGAGGGCAATGGCTTTTCCATCGGCAGAAACCAAGGTGCCTTTATAGAGCGGATTGTTCATGGCATCGCGTTTGATCGCGAGAGCTTCTGCCCGTGAAGAGGGTGGTTCTTCCATGAGGTATTCAATCGCCAGCTGCCCGCGGTCGGCCTGTTTAATGTTATCCACAACGCTCGGACTGATGATTTCCGGCGCAATAATGGCCGATGCGCCGTCTTCAGTAAACAGGCGGTTTACATCGTTGCCGAAAACAGAGGCCAGGGCGCGCTCCCATGCGCTGTCGGATTCTAGGGCGGGCGCATAGGGTTCGCCGTTGCGGATCACTTCCGGTTGGCCCTCAGCATTCTGGCGCAGGCTGATCAGCTCGTGGGTAAGCGCATCAATTTTGCCCAGCGTTTCTACATTAAAAATGCCGTCCTCGTGATCCTCGTTCACAATGCCGACGATCACAAAATCATAGAGGTTATAGCGGGCTTTCACCTCGTTGTGGAACACGCGGATATATTCATCTTCCGCGAGCATGTTTTCCGGATCGTTATCAAAACTTACCTTGGGAAACTGTGCACCGAAAAATACGGTAACCGCCACGGCGGCCAGCATGATGAGCCTGGGGAAGCGGATACTGAACGATGTCATATTCAAGCGTTTCATTTTTAACCTCTCGATACTGACGGGAAATGGAGCCTATAAATCCGTATAAAGCAACCCGTGTATTATGTCTATCTATTTTTGAAGGCACTTCTGCCATGGCTCCTGTCTGGTAATAAACATATTCAGTTATAATAATATGTCAATAGATAATAATATTAAAATAGCGTAATGTAAAGTATGTGACGAGTAACGAGTAACGAGTAATGCGTATGCAACGGTGCTGACGAGGGGATGGGGTTCGGGGAAGGGGAGGAATTGTAATTTTCAAGGAATCTGGGCAGAATGTCAAAAATACGAATTACTCGTTACTCATTACGGAGAGGCTGCATGTTAACGATCGACCGAATCAAAGAAGCGGCGGAAACGCTGAAGGGCGTAGCCCTGCACACTGAGCTGATCCACAGCCCGGTGTTCAGCGAAGAGTCGGGGAATCAGGTTTATCTCAAACCCGAAAATCTCCAGTTGACCGGCGCGTTTAAACTGCGGGGGGCATATTTTAAAATTTCGACCCTGAGCGATGAGGAAAAAACGCGCGGCCTGATTTCCTCCTCGGCGGGCAACCATGCGCAGGGCGTAGCTTACGCGGCAAAAAAGCTGGGCGTTTCGGCGACCATCGTGATGCCGAAAAATACACCGCTAATCAAAATTGAAGCCACGCGACGATATGGAGCGGATGTGGTACTGGCCGGTGATTTTTATGACGAGGCTTATGCCGAAGCGCGGCGTCTGAAACAGGAAAAGGGGCATGTGTTTATTCATCCGTTTGATGATGAAGATGTCATGGCCGGACAGGGGACCATTGCTTTGGAAATTCTCCAGGATCTGAAAAGTGTGGATGCAATTCTGGTGCCGATCGGTGGCGGTGGACTGATTGCGGGCATCGCGACGACCGTGAAGGCGTTGCGCCCGGATGTTCAGGTGATCGGGGTGGAACCGGAGGGTGCCTGCGCGATGAAAAAATCGGTTGAAGCCGGGCACATTATTTCGATGGGCAAAGTCGATACGATTGCTGACGGTGTGGCGGTGAAAAATCCGGGAGAAAAAACCTTTGAGATTATCCGCAATCTGGTGGACGACATTATCACCGTTCCGGACACCGGATTGATGGAATCGTTTCTGCTGTTGCTGGAACGTCATAAACTGGTGGCGGAAAATTCAGGGGTGCTTGCACTGGCGGCGCTGCATGAGCTGGGTTCCAAAGGTTGGAATGTGGTGCCGGTGGTCAGCGGAGGAAATATTGATGTGGTGACGATGTCGGCGATGATCGATAACGGGCTCGTCCGCCGCGGGCGTATCTGTTGTTTTTCGGTGGATCTTCCTGACGAGCCGGGTCAGCTGCTGGCGGTTTCAAACATTCTGGCTCAGGAAAATGCCAATATCATCAAGCTCGATCACAACCAGTTTAAATCGCTCGATCGCCTGAAAGAAGTGCAGCTGGAAGTGACCGTGGAAACCAACGGCCATGCCCACGTCGGCTCCATTCTCGGCGCACTCGAATCGCGCGGTTATCAGGTCGAGCGGATTTACTAGCCTCTTGGTGTACACGCCCACATGAAGAAATTCCGTCGGGCGTCAGCGCCCAATTGGCTGCTAGGGCGCTACAAAAAGCTGAAGTTTTTCAGGGCTTTCTGCGGTGGCACACTGCGTGCGTTTATATCTCCGGATTTTAACCCACGGAGATAACCCATGACACGCAAACTATTCACCATGTTGATTCTGGTCGGCATTGCAGCAGGATGGCTGCTGCAACCGGTGCTGGCCAAAAAAGGGAATGGCCAAGGCGGATGTAGCACTCCGAAATTAACATTACGTGAAGCTGCGGATGTACTTTTCATGCGTGAAGAGGAAAAGCTGGCGCGCGATGTTTACACTACACTCTTTGCAGAATGGGGCACACGGGTTTTCGATAAAATTTCTGATTCTGAACGGCAGCATATGCAGGCCATTCTGGGCCTGATTAACAAATATGCTCTCGTTGATCCCGCCCAGGATTTCGGTAAATTTTCCGATCCGAAACTACAGGAGCTTTTTGATTCGTTGGTTGTGACCGGTCTGAAGTCTGAAGTCGAAGCCTTGTATGTTGGCGCTTTGATTGAGGAGGTCGATATGGAAGATCTTGTCCATGCCATAGATCGTACGAAGAAGTCAGACCTTCGGAATGTTTATGGCAATCTATTGGCCGGATCCGAAAATCATTTACGAA
>CAKZQV010000033.1 GCA_937141895.1 uncultured Verrucomicrobiota bacterium | reverse complement strand
GCTTCCGGGATTCTAAAGCACTACGTCGATGATGAGATTCTGACCATTGCCCTTGATCGCTATTGTGATGACGGCACCTTCGCAGAACTTAATTATGACGACTGTAGCAGAGAGTCCGGATTCCCTCAAAAAGTCCACATCTACTACCTGATCTATATGGCAACGGCATTTCACAACCCGTCTTCCCCGTATTACCACAGCGAGGTATTAAAAGATAAAATTACCAAGGGGCTTCAGTTCTGGGTCGATCATGATTTTATTGCCGATAATTGGCACTCCAACGAAGTCACCGTTCCTGCCGGCATGACCAAGCTCCTGTTCATCTTCGGGAACCAACTACCGCCTAAATTGGTGGAGCAAGCCCGCCCCATCGCTGGACGCGCAAACATAAACTCCTGGGGAGCGCGTCCCAGCGGGGACCGCGTCGTGATTTACGGGATTTATGCCAAGAGCCTGCTCTATCTGAACAACAGGGCCGAGTTTGAGAAGGTGATTGAGCTGATTAAAGCGGAGATGAAATTCAGTACGGGGAGTCGCGGACTTCAGCACGACTTCTGTTTTCACCATCGCCACGACCGGGTCAATAATACGGTATCTTATGGCTATGGAAAATTTGCCAACACCTATGGTGAATGGGCCTATTATACAGCAGGAACCAAACATCAATTTCCCCAGGAAAAAATCAACCTGCTGGTCGACTACTATCTGAACGGCATTTATAAGCAACTGGTGTATGGAGTCTATCCGGATGTCAGCGCATTAAACCGAAGTATTTCCCGCGAAGACGAAGCGCTGTTTGAGCCAAAGGAAACGTTGGAAATTGAACGGATACTCCCACTGACGAATCACCGCAAAGCGGAGATGGAAGAGATTCTGAAACTGCGCTCCGGGGCCGGTGGCACCGCCTCCTCCTTCGCGACCTTCTTCTGGCAAACCGAGCACTTTGTTTTTCAGCGCCCCAATTTTTATACTTCAGTTCGAATGCATTCGACCCGGAATAAAAATATGGAAGTGGGGTATAACGGCGAAGGCGTCACGACGCATCACCGAGGCGATGGCGCCAATTATGTGCAGCAACGCGG
>CAKZQV010000032.1 GCA_937141895.1 uncultured Verrucomicrobiota bacterium | reverse complement strand
TGGTATCGGGCTGTTTTCATTCGATGCATCGGTCGGACCGGAGAGCGTAATGGCCGGCGAACCGGTAACCATTCAAATGCGCATCGTCGGCCGGGGCAACCTGACCCAGATCACTCCGCCGCATATTCCGGAAAGTGATGACTATAAACTCTACGAAGTGCGCAGCGTCCAGACCGACCAGCCCAACGAAGTCCGTTTTGAACAGGTGCTGATTCCCAAATCCGAAGCCGTCACCAATATTCCCCCGATCACCTTTTCCTATTTTAACACGAAAACCTCGGATTTCCGTACCATTGAAAAAGGCCCGTTTCCCCTTACGGTTGCACCAATGCCGCAGCAGACCGCGCAGGTGATTTCGGCTGCACCCACACTCATGCAGCAGGAAACCCAAATTCTGGGCCGCGACATTGTCTATCTGAAACCCGCCCCGAACAAATGGATTTATCAAGATGACATCCCGTGGTACCGCACCGGACTTGCACGCACATTCGCACTTGTGCCGGTCGCGTTGCTGATCCTGCTTTCGGGCTTTGCCGCGCGGCGCAACCGTCTTTCAAATAATGTTGCGCTTGCGCGCAGACAGAAGGCCCCCGGAGCGGCACGCAAACAGGTGCAGTTGGCTGAGCAGGCGATCCGCAAGCAGGATGCCGCCGCATATTATGAAGCCCTCTGGAATGCATTGGCCGAATATTTCGGGCATCGCCTGAATCTGGCGCCCGGCGAGATTTCTCTTCAGCCAGTGGCTCAGGCCTTTGAACCGGAACGCGAGGCGCTCGAAACTCTCTTCAGCAAAGTTGAACAACGGCGCTATGGCATTCAATCGGGGGATACATCGAAAGATGAAATGAAACAACTTCTCCGGGAGCTGACTGACGTGCTGAAAAAATGTGAAAGGGTGAAACTGAAATGAAGATACTCTACACCCTGCTGATCGCATGCACTTTATCCCTGCCGTCGTTTGCGCAAAATGATCTCTTTGAGCGGGCTCAGTCGGCGTATGACGATGGCCGCTATGGCGAATCCGCCAGCCTGTATGAACGGATGATTAGTAATGGCGTGGCCAATGCCGAAGTCCACTATAATCTGGCCAACGCCTGTTTTAAGAATCATGAGCTGCCGAACGCCGTGCTACACTACCGTCGCGCCGCCTATGATCTGCCGCGCGATCCGGATATTGCCGCCAACCTCCATTTTGCTCTGAATGCGGCCGGCGCCATTGAACCGACCCCCTCCTTCATCGAGCGCTCCCTCTCCACCCTCTCGAAAAATGAGTGGATCATCATCGGCACCGGAGGTTATCTGTTCCTCACCCTGATTCTCCTGTTGTTGCTGTTTATGAAGCGGCAGCGCAGGTTGCTATTCCGCCTTCTAGCCCTGCCCATTGCGGTGCTTGCCCTTTCCTATTTTGGATGGCGATACTGGTTTTTGCTCAATAAAAACCCGGAATGGGTCGTTTCCCGAACGGAAGCCACCACCCTATTCAGCCCCATTGAAGGCAGCACCGCACACTTCAAACTCCCGCTCGGGGCCCTGGTACGACAGACCAGTACGGATTCCAAAGGCTGGATTGAAGTGGAATATGATGGCAAACAGGGATGGATTAAACAGGAGCATATTCATCAGGTTTCTCCTTGAATAAGTTGCCCGTTAGGTAGTTAATCGATTCTACATATGAAACCGCAAAACAGCTCACGCCAACCTAAAGCCCTCCTCTGGTGGGTGGCCGTTATTTCGCTAGCCGTCTCCGGAGCGCTCTTCTATTTCCTCCGAACGCAGGCGGAAATTGACGTTGAGCTTGAACAGAGAATCATGATTTTTCCTCTCATTGGCGTAATCATTGCCGGAGTTTGTCTCATCACCGGAACCGCCGGGCGCTGGTTTTATCCCAAATAATTTTTGTTTCCAGTGATTGGAAACCGCCGAATTTTTTCCAATCCTTGGAAGAAAAGGAGACCTCCTTTTGAAAGCAGACATTGAATGGACCGAACGACTCGAAGATCGTGTAAAGCGCAAGGTCCGCATCACCTTTCCCGGAAAAACACTAATGAAGTTTCAAACCAAACGCTCCGATGAAGAGTTTTGGGACTACGACACGCCCCCAACGCCTGAAGACTGGGATACCATCGTGGAAAAAATCGACATCCTCTATCATCGCCGACGCATCCCCTATCACCGCCTCGAACTGGTGAAAAAGCTCCGAAAAAAGGCGCTTGAGGACTAGCTGTGGAATTCACACTTAAAGACGAATACATCGAACTCTGCAAACTGCTGAAAGCGGCCAACATAGTGATGTCCGGCGGAGAAGGCAAAGAGGTCGTTGCCCAGGGAATGGTCACCGTCGACGGCGAACTCGAACTCCGCAAACGCTGCAAAATACGAGCCGGCCAGACCGTCGAGTTTGAAGGTCAGACCATCGAAGTTGTCTCCGCATAATCTGCAGTGTCAGTATCTTCCAGCCGATGGTCCGTAAATTACTTCTGCAATAGACAGGAGGCCAAATTGTCGGTATTGCTGTATCCAACTGGCACAAGGAACTTGCGAAGGGCATATACAATGAGGCGCTTATTCTTCATCATAATTACAGCGGGGTTCAGCTGTTCAACATATGCAGAATTCAGGATATGGGAAGACCGGAAGGGAAACTCACTGGAAGCTGAATACATCAAGGTTATCGGCGAATCCGTGAACCTACGCTATCCAAGAAAGTTCAATATCGCCGGATTTTCAGACGAAGACCAAGTCTATATTCAGTTGCAGAATCCGCCCAAACTCATGATCAACGAAGTTAAACGCACCGGAAGTCAGACCACCGCATATACTAAACAATCCAGCATTCAAGTCTCCGGAGACAACACGACGAAATTGTACAGCCAGGTCTCTATCGAAAGGGATGATCGCAGAACCTATGATCAGTCGTTAACACTCAAGGTTTATTGGATTGGCCACCAAACACAACACAGCGAGAATGGCGGTTGGTCGAAAGAGGGCAGAACCATTCTGCTGAAAGAAGTAGCTGAAGAAATCATCTCCCCGGAGCAGCTCGTACCCAATGAACCGCTTACCATTTCAGGCGGCCCGGTAGCATTTAAACGAACCCTTTTGCTCGACGTACGGGAAGTTCCAAAAAAATTAAGCGGATCAGATTACATCAAAGTAGATCGCTCCTATTACTATGTATCCAGGCGGAGAGTTACCCATGATGAGGGATTGATTTATCTGCTCGCAGTCGTTGTCGACCAGCGTAATGAAGTCCTGGCCATGGCCGCCACCGAAAAAAAACTGATGCGGTATGCTGACCTGATCATGCAGGCGGGAATAGGAGATCCCCTGCAAGATCTGAACGAACTTTAAATTAAAAACCTATCCCGGCGGATATGAAAAAGGGCTTCCAATGATTGGAAGCCCTTTGGTTTTTCCAATGGGGGGAAAATTATTTCAGGTGGGTTTTGTAGCCTTTTCCGATGGAATAGACTTCGAAGCCCATATTGTATAACGCATCGTGATCGAGCATGTTACGGCCGTCGAAAATGAAGGCCGGCTTCTGCATGTTGTCGAAGATGCGTTGAAAATCGATGTCTTTGTATTGTTTCCAGTCCGTCAGGACGGCAACCGCATGAGCGCCATCGCATGCTTTGTAGACATCCTCCTCGAACTCTATGGAGTCTGCCAGTTCCGGCATTTCCAGTTTGGCATTATCCATGGCTTGCGGATCGGAGACCACGATGGAGGCATGTTCGGAGGCCAGTTCACGGCAAACTTTAATAGCAGGACTTTCGCGTGTATCGCCGGTATCGGCCTTAAAGGCAAAACCGAGAACCGCTATGCGCTTGTTGGCGATGGTGTTAAACATCGAGTGCAGCATGGTGGTGACAAAACGCGTTTCCTGATATTCGTTCATCGTGACCACTGCACGCCAATAGTTGGCCGGCTCGCTGAGACCATAGGTTTCGCAGAGGTAGACCAGATTAAGAATATCTTTCTTGAAGCAGGATCCGCCGAAACCGATGGAAGCATTCAGGAATTTGGGGCCTATACGGCTATCGGTTCCGATGGCTCGGGCCACTTCCCCGACATTCGCTTCCGTTGCTTCGCACAGGGCAGAGATGGCATTGATTGAACTTACGCGCTGCGCCAAGAACGCATTAGCCGTGAGCTTGGAAAGCTCAGAAGACCAGACATTGGTGGTCAGGATGCGTTCACGTGGAATCCAGGTGGCATAAATATCAACCAGAGTCTGGAGTGCTTTCTGTCCGGTTTCCGTTTCATGACCGCCAATCAATACGCGGTCCGGGCATTCGAGATCCTCAATGGCGGTTCCTTCTGCGAGAAACTCAGGGTTTGAGAGCACTTCAAAGTGCACGTCGTTTTCGCCGGCGTGCAGTACGCGTTCCATGGCTTCGGCCGTACGCACAGGCAGGGTGGATTTTTCGACGATAATTTTGTCTGAGGAGGACACTTCTTTGATGCGGCGGGCACAGAGTTCCCAGTACTGAAGGTCCGATGCACACCCGGCGCCTTCTCCGAAGGTTTTGGTCGGGGTGTTGACACTGACGAATACGATGTCGGCATCGCGGATGCCCTGATCAACATCGGTGGAGAAAAAGAGATTACGGCCGCGGGCTTCTTGAACGACTTCGAGCAGGCCGGGTTCATAGATGGGAAGATCATCCGTCTGCCAGGCAGCGATTCGGGCTTCGTTGATGTCGACAACGGTCACCTGAACATCAAGGCATTTTTTGGCAATCATCGCCATGGTGGGTCCGCCGACATAGCCGGCTCCAATACAACAGATTTTTGTCATTGCGTGTGTTCTCCTGATTAAATTCCGAGGTTACTGAGGGAAGTCATGACATTATTGATTAATGCCGTGATTTTGGGGTGTTCCATTTCGAATTCGCCAGCTTCCACCTGCAGGGTGTCGATGAGGTCTTTGACTGCTTCGGGGGTATAGTTTTCGATCCCGTCTTTGGCATGCTCCAGCATCTCTTCAAAGATTCCGGTTTCTTTCGGTGTCTGCTGCAGCTCGCCTTTGAGCTCATCAATGGTCTTTTTTACTTCGTTATGCGGCATTTCGGCCCCTTCTCTTTCCTTAACTAAAGGAGTGAATATGAGGATTTAATTGTGGATAAACCAGATTTTAAAATCACTTTTACCCTAACGCCTCCCTCACGTCCCGCTGATCACCTGCTCATAGATCTCAATCAGTCGATCGATTATTTTTGACCAGTCGTACCGATGGGCCGCCTCGCCGAAGGCGCGACGTGACAGGTCGGCACGAAGCTCAACATTGCCCGCAAGGCGGTTCATATACTGAACCAGCTCATCCGGGCGGTTAGGGTCGGCCAACAGGGCCGTCTGCTCATGCTCGGCAAAACCGGGAATACCGCCCACCCGGTTGGCAATCACGGGAAGTCCCGCCGCCCAAGCCTCGAGAATGACCATGCCGAACGGCTCATGGACGGTGGGCAGCACAAATATTTCGGCCGCCCGATAGGCCGAGGGCAACAGCGGATCCAGTGGATTAAGCCCTTCAATCATCGTCACGCAAGATTCGATTTCCTGTCTTTGGATTTCAGCGTGGATCTCATCCCGGTAGGCCTCGACGGTAACCGGCCCGATCAGCACCAACCGATGCGCGGGATGGTTCTCGGAAAATTCGGCGAACGCCCGGACTAGACCGAGCTGGTTTTTCTGGTAGTCGATCCGCGAAACGCACAGCACGATTTTTTCCAGAGGCTGGAAACCGTATGCTTTTCGGAACAGCTCGCCGTCAGCATTCGAAAACCGATCCACCTCCACCCCGTTGGGCAGATAGTGAACGGGCTTTTCAGGAAAACGTCTTTTCATTTCATCGGTTTCGCTTTGCCCAACACAGATGATGGCGTCGGCATCTTCGAGCACGCGGCGCGATCCGAGCAGGGCCCCAAAAATCTTCCCCCACTCCGGCTTTCCGCGAAACGGCTGCGTCATTTGATCCACCTGTGCCTGCGGCAAGGTGAAATACCCGCCATGTATACTCACGACATAGGGAATGCCTTTTAGCCGCGCGACCGTTCGGGCCATGCCGCCGAGCCGGTGCTGCACATGCGTGTGAATCAGGCTCAGCTCTTTTTCAAACAACAGGGCAAAGAAGAGCGGAAGCGACAAGGGGCTTCCACCTTTGAGCTCCAACTTTCGTTTGGCCGCTTTGGAGAGAAAGAGCCAAGGAAAAACATAGCGGAAGCGATGAACCGGAATTTTTTCCAAGG